>JANXMD010000462.1 GCA_025354845.1 Verrucomicrobiota bacterium
CGGGAGAACCGTCGGGGCAAAGGTGAAAAAATCCATCTGGCGGGTATCGGCGATCCGCCGAAGCGTCGTACGACTCATGAGTAACTCCTTGGGGCCGGACATTGGCCTTGCCCCGAGTTATGGCTGGATCGGCAAATCGCGTGCGGTTGGAGCGGCGGGGAGCGGGACCCTATCGGACTCGTCCGTTACGCGTAGCGACCGGAAAGGCCGCGTTCGATGGCGTACCGCCCGGCCTTTCCGCTCGTCCGACAGGGTCAGATAGCGGGTGCCCGCCGCTGTGTGTTCGCCGACCGAGTCAGACCGCTTTTCGCGGTGACGTACGGAGCGACGACGGCGGCGTGGTGGTGGTTGGAGCCAGTTGCCGCGTGATCCAGGAATGCGCTTCGTCGGCGACCTTGGCCAGTTTCAGCAGGTCATCACGACCGAAGGAGTTACTGGACTTCCAAGCCTCACCGTCGTGGTAGCTGCGCTCGAAGGTCACGTTGAAGATCATCCCTTCACGGGTGACGTTCGCCCAGATGGCGGCCTTGATCAGGCCAATGCGAAGCTTGTGCACGGGCCGGGTTTGTTGGGCTTCGGGGGTTGTAGTGGACATAGACGGTTCTCCTTACAAATGAGGGTTACCGCCCCGTATCACCGCTGATTCATGGAATGCTCCACACCCTCGGCGTCGAACGAACGCTCGGACGAGCTCGCTCCAGAAAATCACGAGCAGGCAAAATGCCCCAGCTCGCGCAGCGAGCAGTAGTCGCGGGGGCGTTCCGTGGTTCGGGTTCCCAGGATCACATGGTCCAAGACCTCGATCTTGAGGAGTTGCCCCGCGCGGATGAGGTCGCGGGTGACGCGGATATCGGCCTCGGAAGGTTCGGCGATTCCCGAAGGATGGTTGTGGGCCAGGATGATGGCCGAGGATTTTCGCGAGATGGCGGCGGAAAACACCTCACGGGCATGGACCAGAACCTGGTCGAGGATTCCTTGCGCGATGTTCTCGACGGAGATCAGGCGGCGCCGCGTGTTGAGGCAGACCACTTGAAAATGCTCGACGGTGTGGAGTCGGTTGGGTTCGCGAAGAAGGTCGGCGACGCGTTCAGGGGTGTCGCAAAGCGGTGCCTCCCGGTAGGACTCCTGACTCATCCTCTGGGCGAGCAGAAAGGCGGCGCGAATTGCCGACGCCTTGGCTCTGCCGACACCCTTGAGCTGCTGCAACTCATCGACTGACGCTCGGGCAATCGGTGCAAGACCGCCGAAACGTTCCATCAGCAACTGTGCCGGTTTGGCACCGGCGATGGACGACAAGAGCTCGGCGTTGGATGCGTGATCAAACGACAACATGGGGACCTCCTTCGGGTCGTTAACTCCGACCACGACCACTGTTATGGTGGCAGGCCATCAAAACGTGCGTTTCGCCGTTTGGTGTAAAACGGTGGCGCCGCTCCGGCGGGAGAAATGGCCCTCCGATTCGGGCTCTCCTTGGGCCCTTCGCTACGGACTGTGTCTTGTGCTCCGGCGTGCCGGAGCACGGTTTCAAGAGATGCAACTTCACCGGCAGTGCCAGTCGAACGGCCGGTCCACCTTCACTCTCGGTATCAAGGTATTGCTCGCCCTTTGGGCCGGTCCGCAGGCGGACCTCTGCGCTCCACCTTGACACCTTCGCTACGGGTCCCGGTCACGAACCCTCCAGGTCCGTGGAGCGGTCGGCCCGCCAGCGGGCCGGCAATGGAAGACATCCTTTCCGGAGGAGGGGGAGGAGTTCCTCCAGAGGGAGGAACATAAACTCCTCCCCCTCCACCGGGAAAATCGTCTCGGGGAGAGGGAGGCACTTCAAAAGGAGCGTATCATGACTCAATCCATTACGGCAACCCTGCCAGACCTCGGAACCTTCGAGGGTTTCAACTTCCGCGACCAGTGCGCCATCGAGCGGACTCTGACCGCGGATGAGGTGGTCAACTGGGACCACGACGCGGACGGAGAGGCCGAGTTCTGGCCGTCCGGGGAGGACCCGCTCGTGAAGGGCGTCTTCGACGGGAACGTGACTGGGTCCGATCTTATCGCCCTGGGCGAGCTTTTGATCGCCCTCGACGGCGACCGGACCGAAGACCTGCTGCGCATCCAGTTCGCCATTCGGATGCAGGGCTGTGAACTGTCGAGTCTGACCATCCAAGAGCTGGATGATCGGCCGCCGATGATCTTCTACGGCGACACGATGACCGACGCGCGCAAGGAAGCTGCCTTTGGGCTTTTTGAGACCTTTTGGCCCGACCTCTTCAAGGCGTGGAACGAAGACAGCGCGGGAGTCCTGGACTTCGATTGGTACGCTTTCGTTGATTCGCCGCTCTGGTCCACCCACGAAGTCCGGGTCGGCAACAAAGCTGTTCTGATGGTGGCGTCCAACTAGGCCGCCTGCGGGTCGGAGCGAATTCCGGCCCGCTTTTGACCGGTGCGAAATTCGGGCGCTTCAAACCCAAGCGCCCCTCGTCGATGCATCGACGAGGGCCGGATTGTGTCCCGGACGAGCCGGGACCGAGCCTTGCGGCTCGTGGCGCACCGCGGGTGCGGGCCGGTTCGGCTCCGCTTCGGGTCAAGGTAATCCTCGCCCTTCGGGACGCTTCGCAAGCTCCGCTCTCTGTCCACCTTGACTCCTGCGCTCCACCGCCCCGGTCACGAACCCTCCGGGCTCGTGAAGCGGTCGGCCCGCTGGGCGGGCCGTCGTCAAAGGCATCTTTTCCGAAGGAGGGGGAGGAGTTCTTCC
>JANXMD010000491.1 GCA_025354845.1 Verrucomicrobiota bacterium
CGGTACTCCGGCCTCGGCCCCAAGATCCCCAGGGCGTCCAATCTCCCCTGGATTGCCGCGTCGAGCCCTCGGCGCCCGACCCAGAGGATCCGAGCCGAATGACGCCGGATCATCCACTCCGACCAGAGGGCACCCAAGCCACCCGCACCACCGATCACGACATACACTCCGCCGTCGCGATAGGGCACCCCCGCTCTTGAATTCTCTTCCTTCGCCTTTGCCAGTGGAATCAGCCGCCGGCGAAACCACTCCCCGCGTCGATAAAGCCATGGGTGACCGTCCTTCCGATCCGGCAGGGACAACAACGCTTCGAACGGAAGTACGTCGGAGATCCCGACGTCCACCACAGTGACGCACCATTCCGGATATTCCTGCGACAGCGTTCCCGCCAGCCCGTGCACGCCCGCATGCGTGGGCTGATTGGTCTCCGCCGCCGATACGGGTTCCGCCCCGCGGGTCACCACCGTCCACTTGAAATCGCTTCCACCTTTTGAGCTCCGCAGGACCGCCTGAATGGTCCGGAACAACTGAACGAGTCCGAGTTCCGCCGAGTTTACGGGCGCCCCGGAGTCTTCTTCATCCAGAGGCGCAATCCACACCACGTGGCGAACCTCCCCGTCCTGCTTGAAGGCCGAGGCGATATCCTCACGGGAAGAAGTAGCCGCCACTTCAACGCGACGCGCCTTCGGACAACGGCTCCGGATGCACTCCCAGTCGGCATCGGACCCGCCGATTACCCGGAGCCCGTCCCCGGACAGGTCAGTCAACGGGTTCCACTCGGGCGCGACCACATCCCATCGAGGATGCAGTTCGATCAATTCCCCGGCGTCCGCTGACGCATCACGAATCAACGGCTCGGAAGGCGCGACCAACGATGCTTCAGCTTGGGGAAGCCAATGAGAGTCGCCCGCGAACGGATACCCAGGAAGCGAACACTTCTGTGGAATGGTGCCGCCCCAAAGGTTTGCCCATTCCACCCCCGCGCCAGAGACCCATCCCCGTGCCACCGCATTCCACGCTGCGGCATTCCGACCCGGTGCTGAATCGGGTGCAACGGCACCGACTTCCTTGCGCGCGGGCGCCTCACCGCGAATCACCGGATCGAGAAAACGGCCCGCCGCGACCTCCGACAAATGAGCCACCAAATCCGTTACCGTTTCCACCACGACGGCGAGTCGGAACCGCAACGCTGCGCGACCCGTCTGAAGCGTCCACGCCACGGAGTCCAGTTCCGTCGCTGGATTCAGGAAGAGGAACTCCCGCAATTGCTGCGCAACGCAAACCAATGCATCCGCCCGCTTGGCCGACAGCACGATCAACCGCGGCATTCGAAGTTCCCCACGGTGTCTTGGCGGAGCTCCCGAGTCTGCAGGCGCCTCCTGCAGCACCACGTGGGCATTCGTTCCCCCAAATCCAAACGAACTCACTCCCGCACGCCGCGGAAGCAGCGCCCCGGATCCCTCACGCAGCGGCTGCCATTCTGCCGTGTGGTTCAACAGGCGGAATGGACCATTCTCCAATCGGATGTGGGGATTTACTGACTGCAGCTGCGCCGAAGGTGGCAACTGCCGGTGCTTGAGACAGGCCAGCACCTTGATCACACCCGCCAGGCCCGCCACCGCCTCGAGATGCCCGAGATTCGGCTTCACCGATCCCAAAGCACAGTACGAGCCGGCGCCCGCAGTGCCTCCATCGGACTCAAAGGCGGCGCGCAGGGCCTCCACTTCAATGGGATCCCCCAGCTTGGTCCCGGTGCCATGAGCCTCCACGTAACTGATGGAGGCGGCCGAAACGGCCGCAGAGCGCAGCGCAGCGAGGACTAGGTCGGTTTGCGCAGCGGGATTCGGTGCGGTCAGAGAGGCCGCACGTCCCCCGTGGTTGACCGCCGATCCCAGCAACAGCCCGTAGACGACATTCCCGTCGCGCCGTGCCGCCGACATCGGCTTGATCAGAAGCGCCGCCACTCCCTCGCCGCGCACGTATCCATCCGCCGAGGCGTCGAAGGTCTTGTTTCGTCCATCCGGCGCGAGCATTCCGGCGTCGCGGAACGATTTAAAGAGGTCGAGCGACAGGAAGAGATTCGCCCCACCCACAAACGCCTGATCGCACTCGCCAGAACGAAGACTTTGGATTGCCTGATGCAACGCAACCAGCGATCCCGAACAGGCGGTGTCAATCGTCTGACTCGGCCCACGCAGATCGAGCCAGTACGAGATCCGGTTTGCCAGCAACGACGGTGCAATGCCGATGGCGCTGTGGGCATCGTGAACGCCGTGAAGTTTTTGCAGACCGAGGTAATCCTGATTGGACACCGCGGCAAAAACACCAGTCTTGCTCCCTGCGAGTTTCTCGGGTGTTTCCCCGGCATCCTCCATGGCATGCCAAACCGTCTCAAGAAACAGCCGCTGTTGCGGATCCATGCGACCCGCCTCATGGGGCGAGATCTGGAAAAACTCCGCGTCAAACCGATCTACCGACTCGAGAAATCCCGCACGCCAGACTGGCTCGCCGACAGTTTCTTGTGGAAATCGCCCGGCGGGAACCGGACCGATTGCCGATCCGCCTCGCGCCATCAGGGTCCAGAATTGATCCAGAGTGGAAACGCCGCCTGGGAACCGAAACGCGACCCCGACGATTGCCATCGGCTCTCCAACCAACCGCTTTCCCGACTCCTCGGCAGCGCACGCCGGCAGGCCCTCGCCCGGGGCTCCCGGCGACACCGTCGCGTCCACCGGAAACCCGGTCTCAAATCGTCCTGGAAACTGCTCCTCCAAGTAACGCCCCAATGCCATTGCACTCGGGTGACGCCACAGCAGGGTCACTGGAAGGTCCACCTTGAGCGTCGCACCCAACTGCTGAATGAGTGCCACCGACTTCAGCGAGTCGATACCCTGCATTCCCAGCGATTCGCGTGGGTTCAAGTGGGAAACCGGTACGCCCAGAAGCGTCGCGGCGAGCGAGAGGACGCGATGACATCCGGATCCGGCGTCAACGATCCGAGATCGAGCCGAATCACCCACTGCCGAGCGGGTCAGTGGCTCCACGATTCGCGCGGCACGCATGCCATCCAACCGGCGCGACAACTCCTCCAGGAATCGGGTCGCGTGCATGCCCTGGATCAGCCGATGATCAAAGGTGAGCGACAACATGGCCCATCGTTCCGACGCTTCACCGACCTGCTCGGAATAGGACAGGACAGCAACGGCCGGGGACACCAAGAGGGGAGTACCTCCGATCACGACCGACTCGCCCAGGCAACTGAGGACGACCTGCATCGCTTCCGTGGCCTGATCCCTCCCGGCGGCGGCGGACTCCACCCGCTCCTGGAACTGCTCCACAAATTCACGAAATCCCAGGGTATCGGCCCGCGGTATCAGCGCCGTGAGCAGCTCCTCGGAACGAGCGTGAACCGCGATTCCGAGGTTGAGATGCTCGTGTTCGCGAAAGGCCCGATCCGACAAAATCTGGGATCGAAACAAGGGTAGCGCCTTCACCACCTGTGCCACCGCGTAGGCGACCATCTGGAAGCTGGAGACGAAGTAGTGTGCCGAGTCGACGCCTTCGCGTTCGAGCATCGCAGCCGCATGACGCGCGAGCCCATCCACTCGCACCCGCGCCATCAGGGTGCACGGCACGATCAGGTCCCCACTCCGCCGCATGCGGTACACCAGCGCCCTTTGCCGCGGGCTCAGCTCCCGCTCCACGATTCCCGCTGGCGTCATTGCACCGCGCGCCAGCAGGTACGCATCCACATCCGCGGTGCTGAGCCGCCTGCCGTGGGTCGGAATCTCCAACAAGTCCTCAGCCGACAAACCGAGCTTCCGCGCATGCGCCCGGGTCCGTGGCGGAATGAACGACCCGGCCGAAGCCGGCTTCATCCCCGCGCCACCCGTTTCCGAATCGACGACAGCCGAAGGGCTACTCGGGGTCGAATCGAACCCCGCGAGAATCTCCAACTCGGCTACGGGCGCGCCGATTCGAACCACGTCCCCCTCAGCGACACGCCACGCACGCAGCACGCCGTGGTGCGGACATTCGATGGACACCGTCGCCTTGTCCGACTCCAACGTGTACAGCGGCTCATCCACTTGAACCCTCTCGCCCGGCTGCTTCAAGAGCGCGACAATGCGCACCTCGTACAGGCCTTCGCCGAGGCGTGGGGCTTCCAAGAGGTATGGGGGCTTGGGCTCCATGGATCAGTACTCGACGGTCTCGCGGACGGCGCGCACCACGTCCTCCACCGACGGCAACACCGACTCCTCTAGCCGCGGATGAAACGGGATGTGGATGTCCTCGCGGGCGACCAGTCGGGGCGGCGCCGCGAGCCGTTCGAATCGCTCATTGGTTTTCACCATCTCGGTGATGACCGTTCCGCCGAACCCGCAGGTCCGATTGTCCTCGTGCACCACAACCAGACGGCCCGTTTTTGCCACCGAGGTTTCAATGGCTTCCCAGTCGCATGGAACCAGTGTCCGCAAATCCAAGACCTCGACAGAAATCCCCTCCGCCGCCAGCCGCGTCGCCGCCTGCTCAGCGAGATCCCGTACATTCCCCCACGACACCACCGTCACGGCATCGCCCGTCCGACACACGCGGGCCTTGCCAAATGGGACCGCACCGAACTCGACCGCGTCGTGACGCACCCGGAACAAATGCTTGGGGATCAGGATCAGCGAGGGGTCCTGATCCCGGAACGCCGACCAGAACAACCCTGCAACATCCGCCGGCGTGCTCGGGATCGCCACCCGGAGACCCGGAATGTGGCACCACCATCCGTCGTTACTCTGGCTGTGCCACAGTCCACCGGAGGGCACGTACGCTCCGTAAGGCGCATAAAGCACCATCGGACACGTCCAGGCCCCACACGTGCGCCAGCGCAGGGACGCCACCTGCGAAACGAGTTGGTCGAATCCGGGTGTGATAAAATCCACGAATTGGAGCTCGAACACGGGACGAAATCCCGCGGCGGCCAGCCCCACGGCGGCTCCGATAATGGTCGCCTCCGCAATGGGAGCATTCAGAACCCGGCCCCCAAATACGGAGCTAAGCCCCTTGGTGAAACCGAAAACCCCTCCCTTGGGATCTTCAATGTCCTGACCGAACATTCGCATTCGCGGATCCGCCCTCAGACCGGCGGCGAGCACCCGGTTGATCGCCTCGACCATGGTCAGACCGCGTCCCGCTTCCAGAGGGGGGCGTTCCGCGGACACGACGGGACCAAACAATTCTTGCCGCACGGTGGCCACGTCGGGTTCCGACTCCGCTCGGGCGGCTGCAAAAGCCCGACGCACCCGCTCCTCGGCCGCGTGCGTGAGTTGCTCGATCTGAGACGCAGACACGATACCACGTCGGATCAATTCAGCCGCGAAGGACTCAACCGGATCCAGCAACCGATCCACCTCCTCCAGCCCTCGATACGCGATTTGATCATCGTTGCCGGTGTGCCCTTCGAGACGCTCCACCCGGCACCATAGAACGAGCGGTCCGCGTCCCGACCTCACCCGTTCCACCGCGGCCTCGGCGACCGGAAGGAAATCGAAAATCCGGCGCGCGTCGGCACGAACCACAATTTCCGCCGCCACCATTCCGAGATGAAGCGGCTGCATGGAATCTGTGCGAGTGCTGATCGCATAGCCGTTATCTTCCACGAGAAACAACACCGGCAACTGGCGTTCGATGGCAAAGCACACCGCCTCCCAGAATTCCCCCTCGCGCGTGGCCCCGTCTCCGATGCTGCACACGGTCATTCCCCCGTTCCCCGAAAGTTTCTGAGCCCAGGCCGCCCCGACTGCCGGCGTACACTGGCAGCCCGTCGGCGCCGCCGATGGAAAAACGTGAAGCTCAGGAGAATTCGCGTGCGCCGAAACACTTCTTCCGCCCGACGTGGAAGTCGCCTTGCCAAGAAAATCGCGCGCCAAAGTCTCCACCTCAATCCCCTTGGCCAAAAAGAGGTGAGTGCTTCGATAATAGGGAAAAAGGAAATCCTCCGTTCGCATCAGCTGGGGCACAGCCATCACGCCCTCATGACCGCGGCTTGAAATCTGGTGTCCTCCCTGGCCTTGGCGGACAAGAATGCTCTGCCGACGATCCAACGCCCCCAACTCGAGCATCCGGACCAGCAGCCGGCGACATCGCTCCGCCCGGTCCTCGGGAACCACCGAACTCACAACCCCATCGTTTCCTGAAACTTCCTGCAGCTCCGCGGCATGTGCACAGGACTCCCCGGCCGTCTGGGTCGCTGATTGGGTTAGAGACGCCACCCCCACATTCCAGTGGTCATCCCATTGAATTGGAAGTCGAAAACCTGATCGAAACTAAAGAAAAACCCTAAAGTCCTAGCAATTGTTGATGCATTTTAGGTAAGGCCGCCTTTGCCGGGCAGACACCAGAATCCCTCGGGCTAATGCCTCACCCGCTCGAGGTAGCGATCAATATTTCGTTGTTCCTGGCCAAAAGGGGTCACAAGCGCGAGGAACTCCGACCGAGAACCCGGGGGAAGATTGTACTTCACCGCCGTCACCATGCTCCCGGAAGGGCCGAGATCCACGTACAGCCAGGGACCCTCCGCCTCAAGGTCCTCCAGCACGCGGGCGAAGCGAACGGGCTCGCGGGTCACCCGGTAGAAGTGATCCTTTGCCACCTCGGCCACGCGACCCAGGGTCGCGGAAATCGCCGGAATCG
>JANXMD010000506.1 GCA_025354845.1 Verrucomicrobiota bacterium
AGACGCCGCCCTGCGTGAGATCGATGATGGCGCCGGCGTCGAGGGTATAGATGGCCCGCGTGCTGGCGATCTGGCCGATAATGGTGTCCTCCGACACGCCGGCCTTCGCCATACCCTTGATGTCGGCGAGGCTCGGCGGAGGACCCGAGGGAGCCGGAGCGGGCGCAGCAACTGGCGTGGTTGTGGTTGTCGTGACGGTGTACCCCGGAGGCGGGACTGTCCGTCGTCGGGCGTCTTCGTCCATGCCGTGGCCGATGAGGGAACCGGTGAGCAAACCGGCCGCACCGCCGATCAGCGCGCCGGCGCCGGGATTGCGCCGGTCGATGGCCGCCCCCAGCAGGGCGCCGCTTCCCGCGCCGACCAACGCTCCGCTTCCGGTGTAGTTCGGCCGACCGTACGGATCCACACAGCCGACAATCAACGAAACGAGGGAAAGGCCAAGGACGACGCGGAAAAATTGCGGATTCATGATCACGAAAGCCAGACGTTGCCGGCGGTTAGCATCAAAGACTCCGCGCGTCCGCTGGTATTCATCGTCGGCCGGCAGGTCGTGGGACACAGGTAGATGACGCCTCCCCCGAAGCGTGCGCGCCACTAGACGGGTAGGGGACCGGGTGGTTACAGGGGTGAAGCGCCCCTTGGCTCCCTCCGCGTCAGGGGAGCCAGCGGGGATGGTCGGCGCCGGTGCCTTCGAAGCCGCGACTGAGTTCGCGGGCGCCGGTGCCGTCGGCGTTCTGGATCCAAAGTGACGGCGATTCACCCGTTCTGCAGCGGCAGAACGCAATCAACCTTCCGTCCGAGGTTGGCGTGACGCGAAAATCCCAGCGGCCCGCCTCGGCAGGGGTCAATGGGGTCTGCTTGCCGGTTCGCGGATCCAGACGACACACATAGGTACCCCCGCGCGATTCCGCGGGTAGGAATTCGCGATTGAAGTGGTCGGTGTCCGCTCGTTGCGTCTGATACGCCCACGGTACGCGACTCCCCGGGATGCGAGCTGCGAACACCACGGTCCCGTCGGGCATCCATTGAGGCACGTTGGAGCCGCCCCCTTTGCGATTCGCGGGACCGTAGGTGGCTCCGAACCAGGCCCCTTGATCCTCGGTGATGCGCTGCACGGCGCCACCTTCCGCGGAGGCGATGCACAGGTCGGCCCAGTCGTGTCCTGCGTCCTCGTGATGCCGGCAATCCTGGAAGAGGAGCTGTCGTCCGTCGGGCGACCACATGGGAGCGAAGAACAGATGTGCCTCGTCGGCCGCGATCAACACCCGGCGTCCTCCGTCCGGATCCGCGGTCCAAATGCGATAGCTGTGAGGCGACGGGCCAGCGGTGTGGAAGGCGATGCGCCGTCCATCGGGACTCGCACTCAGTCCGTAGGGAAATCCGTCGCCGTCCCGCGTGAACTCATGGGCATCGGATCCGTCGAGGCGGACGTTATAGATCTTCCCGCCGCTGGGTTTGGCGACTTGAATGAGCATTCGTTCATCGCCGGGAAGCAGCAGCGCCGGCGTTTCGAACACGGCCATCCGGTCGTGCGTGGCGAGTTCCTCCAGGGCCCCGGTTTCGGGATGACCCCGCCAGATGTGGGTCTTGGTGAGTGTGTAGTATTGATCGAACGGACGCCCCGGTCCGTCCTGCCGCGCTTCCATGCTCAACATGAGCACCCGCCCATCGCGGAAGAATCCCGTCGGCTGCCAGGTCACCTGGTCCGTCGCCTGGAATTCCAGGGCCTTCGGCGTCGGTTGCGCCTGATTTGCATCAATCCACCAAGTTCGCCCCGCCGAAGTGTAGAACAGGCGGGTGGCACCCCTGTGACGCTTGAGGCGGTCCTCCACCGCAAACGAAGAGCACCCAGCGAGGCAAGCAGCGGAGGCGGCGAGACTGGAATGAAACCAGGCACGCCGGGTGAGCGCAGGGGCGGAGAGGAATGGGTATGAGGGAACCATGGGCGGGGTAACGTCCGTCAACACTATCAGGACCCGCCGCGTCCTGCCACTCCGGTGGTGCCGCCAGCATGACGTATTGAGTCGCGCCGCACCGGTCAGGACCCAGTCAGCGCGCCGATGCTTTCCTCGAAGAAGGCGGCCCGGGCCACTTGCGCTTTGCGTCCGGTGTCCGCACGCACCTTGAGACTGCGCGCGATGGCGCCCTTAAACGTCGCGTTGAGTTTTGGGGTGTGGGTGACCCGGTCCACGGCGGCCCGGAGACTCGTTCGTTGCCGCAGGGCTTCAAAGACCTGGTTGCTACTTAGATCCACCACGTGCGGCTTCGACGATTGGTCATCGGGGAAATTGCGGAACTGCATCCAGTGATCGCTGACCATGTCGTGCCAGCTGATGTAGCCGCCGGGCAGGACGGTCAGCGGCGTCTTGATGGCGCCACTGAAACTATATCGGACACCTGGGGTGGTGACCGGATTGAAGAATGCGGGCGTATAGAAGTCCGAGACGAGCACACCACCGGTATGATACGCGAATCCTGCCGCCTCACTGGGATCGCAGACCTCGATCAGATAGCGCACCCGATGCTGCGGCACGCCCAAACGCACGGCCTGTTGCAAGGTGGGGCCGGCGTGCAGCCGTCTGCCGAAGGGATCGGCGAGCATTTCCAGGGCTTCATGGCTCACGGTCAGTGACCAGTCGGACGCCATTTCCACCAGCGCGAACGGTTGGCCATGCTGGTCCTCGTGCACTCCGGCGGCGCCCTCGACCTTGGACGTGATGAAGATCGGCCAGCTTTCCACCGGCACGTCTTCGATGCGGGTGAAGGCGTCCACGGAGGCGTGAACGTTCCAGATCGGACCAAAGTCTCGCTGGACCTGCTGGTTGATGGCGGCTGCGACTCGGGTCAGTTCCGAGGCGTCGAGCTGAATTCCCTTGGGGACAATGGATACATGGACGGGCTGGGACATAGTGGTGAACTCCTTTTTGGATCGCTCCATGCGACCCGGGAGAATCAGCCGCGCAACCACCCTGCCTGGCAACTCAGAAAACGCCCCGAGGAGGCCCGATTCCTCCAGTCAGGGAGTGGAGGTCAATCGGTAAAAACTCTGCGCGGCGTTTCCCGGAGACACAGCTTGCGAGGCGGTGGTGCCCACACCCACCACCGGTGAGCCCAGATTGGTCCAGGTGCCCGTGCCCAAGGCCTCGAGTGTCTGCAATTGATAGCGGGTTCCCGGGACGCTGTTCCAGGTGAGGGTGATTGAGCCCGCGGTCGCGGGGGTGACCTGAAGTCGGACATCAGCCGAGGGCACCAGTTCCACCTGCACATCATCCAGCCCAAAGGCGTTGTCGTCGTTCTGGAATTCGAAGCGAAGCTTGGTCTGCGATGCCGTGGCGCTGACCGCGTAGTGGTATTGGGTCCAGGCAAAGGAGGCGACGTTGGTCTGTCCCTGCAACACCGAACCATTCCACAGGGCACGGAAGACGTTGGGATTTCCGTCGAGGGGATTGGTGACCCAGAAGGAGACTAGGTACTGCGCTCCGGGAGTGGTTGGAATCGTTTGAGTCAGGCTTCCAGGCTGTGTGTTTTCGCCAAGGAACATGCCATTGATCCCGGCATGGACGAAGGCGCTGTCGTCCACCCCGGTGACGGTTTGGCTGCCCGCCAGGAGTGAGGTGTCGATGGTGTCGACAAAGGTGTTGTCAGGGTCGGCACTCAGCACCCAGTCCGTGGTGTCGCCCAGTTCGAAGTCCCCATTGCGTCGACTGATCGATAGCTCGCGATCGTGACGGAATCCCGTGGTGGTGTTTACAATTGAAACTGTCGCGCTGCGGCTAC
The DNA here is from genome assembly GCA_025354845.1 of Verrucomicrobiota bacterium. GTDB lineage: Bacteria > Verrucomicrobiota > Verrucomicrobiia > Limisphaerales > UBA9464 > CAIVQB01. The sequence continues at coordinate 3,778 of JANXMD010000506.1, forward strand.
CGAGGAGCAGCTGATTGTCCGATCCGCCCAACTGGACCAGCACTGACACGGACTCCCCCGCGGAAAGGGTACCCCCCGACGGCGTCGCCGACAGCCAAGAGGGAAGAGAACCCAGCGACCAGGGAAGGGCGACGGTTCCGCTGTTCACCAGCGTGAAGGTGCGCGAGGTAGTTGAAAACGGGCTGCGCACCGGATCGATGAAGGTGAATCCCGACGGCGGCGTGACCTGCAGCGGGTCGGTGGGTGTGAGGGCCAGCAGGGCGTCGATCAACGCGCTCCCCCGAGGCGTTCCCCATCCGGTGCAGAGATCGTATCCTGGAACGGCTTGGAAGAGATTCGGGCTGTTGGCGGTGGTGTTGTCGCCAACGGTGATGTCGTGGAAGAGCGTGGCGTACTTGGCGTCACGTCCAAGTCGGTAGAGAGCGGGATTCAGGAAGCCCACGGCCGGTTTGCTCAGGAGTGCGGCCTGCTGATTGATCAAAGCGGTGAAGCCCGCCCACAGCGGCGCGGCAATACTCGTGCCCTGATAGAACGCGGTCTGTCCACGATCGGACATCGACCACACGTTGTCGCCCAGCATCGCCACATCCGGGAGATTTCGATACGCGGTGGAGCCTCCGCTCGCTGCCATATCGATGCCGTGTTGCCACTCCGGCAGCGGGAACACGGTGCTGAAGCCGCCGCCGGATCCGCTCCAGACCTTTTCCGAGACCCATCGGTGACTGGTATCGGTGGTCAACACCGTCCCGCCCACCACGGTCATCAGCGGATTGTCGGACGCCTGCGCCACCGGGCCGGAAAAGGCACCTTCGTCTCCCGAGGCGAGGAAGTACGATTGTCCCTGCGCCGCGTACTGTTGGAGGATTTGCTGGATGATGACGTCAATGTCATAGCCCCAGGAACTGCTGAGTTGCTTGGCCAGATTGTCAGTGGCCATGCGGTTCATCAGATTCTCAATCGAGGGCAGCAGCGAATTGGGTGACGATTCGTAGACCAGAATCTGGGTCACGCCTGGCGCCATGCTCATGGCCATCTGAATGTCCAGGGCCACTTCCTCGTTGGCGCTGCCCGGCAGCCGGCTTGCTGGAATGCCGTTGAACCCGTCGATCAATACGTTCTTCAACGGTGGAGCCGTGGTGCCCGCCCGGCTGGCATATCCTGTGATGTCCGAGGTGTAGTACCCCTCCAACGCCACCAATCCGATCGATTGCCCAGTTCCCGTCAGCGTGCTTCCGGGCACGTAGGCGTTCCGAAAATCGTTTCCAATGTAGGCGCTCGATGGTCCCGATCCGGCCCGCGGAGTGCCGCCAACGCCCCGGGTCGGAGCGCTTGTCCGGTGGCTTCGGGCCTTGGGCAGGCTGAAGTCGTCCAATCCTGCGATGTGGAGCACGGGCACCTGAAGCGCTACGGACGGCTCCGAATCCGGGGCAAAAAAGATGCGTGAATCTTTGGGATGCACGTAGAGCCGGAAGTGGATGCCGAACACCCGTTCCGCAGTCGCCACGTCGGTCTCCACGTTGAGAAGCATTCGATTGGAATGCGTTGCACTAAGGCGCATCCCACTCGATTGGAGGAAGGTCGCCACCGCCGAGTAGTCCGCCTCCGTCGGGCCGAAGCGCTCGGCGAATTCGTCCGCAGTGAGATAGTGGTGAAAGTCCGGGCTGCTGGGATCGTAAAGGTTGTGAAGCTGTTTCTCGAGCCCCGGACGATCGGACCAAGGCAGGCCGATCGCCAGCTTGAGGGGCGCGGATGGATCCGGTGTCCCGGCGGGTTTCGCGAGCGCGCTGGGCGGGAGGAGGTGGCCCGGAATCTCCTGGCGGGGCCCGGGCGGCACCGTCGCCGCATGTGCCGACAGAAGCGGTGCTGACGGCAGCGCGAGGACGACGGTCATTTCTAACGCAGACCACCGGAGGCGAAACGACCGGAGACTGACGCGGCGAAGAAAAGCGGAGCAGCGGCTGGGGGAGGAGACCCGATGTTGCATGCGAGAGTGGAAACAAGAGCAGGATACACGCCGTTTGCGAGGCGATTTCCGAAGGCCACGCTGCCGTCGATTCACGGTCGAAGCCGAGTTACCCCTGCACCGAGCCCCCTTTGGTTGCACGGAATTCAGTACGCGATGGTGATGCGCAGACCGATGGCGAAAGCATTTTTCAAGCGACCGAGACCGCCGGGTTGGACGATGTATTGCGCGTCCGGTTGGACGGCAATGTGCTCGGTGATCACGCACTGATGCGTCCATTCGGCGATCAGCTCATAGTGTCCACCGCCGCCCTGCGATCGGACGAACGCATCCCCCAGGCGCGTATAGGCCAGGGCCATGCCGGTCAGATCGTGCCCGCGCGAGGGAATCAGTCCGGTGTAGTTGACGCCGGTCTCGACGTCGTAGGTGGTGACATTCCGATTCCACTGCGGTGCGACCCCAGCGCGCCCAAACACGGCGAGTCCTCGGAGGCTGTCCGCGTCGCTGGCGGGTTCCCGGTACACCCATTGATCCGCCATCGCGTACCCGCCCGAGTCGCCGGATTGCGCCCGCCCGGTGTCGTATTCGGTCAGGTCCTTGCTGTCGTGGAAAACGCCAAGTTTGAAGGTTCCCGGAAGCCTGGAGTCTCCGTCGGCGCGATGCGTGTGATAGGCGAGTTCGACCAACCCCAGAACCCCTCCCTCCTTGGAAAACTGCCAGCGCGTATTGTGCGGATTGCTGACGGCGGTTCCGGCGTCTCCTGAGAAAACCATGCCGGTCAGCGAGAATGAGTCGTCAGGAGACCAGCGGCCGCGGAATCCCGGCGTGGACAGAGGAAAAATGGGGGCCGGAAGGTTGGCGCTGAGCACCGGCACGGTGCCGAAGGCGTTGTTGAAATACAGCGAAGCGCCTTCCGACACGAAGCATTCCTTGTCCGCGGCGATCTGGCCGAGACGCAGCGACCACCGGCCGCCATCGAGTGTTTGTTGAAACCAGAGTTTGTACAGTCGCGGGCCATCGTAGGTGTCGATGTTGCTCACCACGTTGAGATCCCCGGTATACTTCTGACTCAGACTATCCCCGTGCGGCACGATGGTGTTGACGTACAGCGTGGCGCCTTCCCAACCCGCCAGTTTCTCGAAATTGATCCCAAGGCCGAACTTGGCCAAGCCCTCGTAAATCGCGCCCGGATTCAACCCACCGGTGAGGTTGCCGAACGATTCGGCGGTGTAGACGAATTTCCAGGCGACGATGT
>JANXMD010000515.1 GCA_025354845.1 Verrucomicrobiota bacterium
GGCGGCGAAGGCCAGCGCCAGGTAGGAGATTGAGGTAAAGAGCGCCTGCCCCGTGACCTTCAATTGAGTGATCGATTGAAAGAGGAGAATCCACGCCGTAAGAAACAGCGACAAAAGCCCCGACACCGAACGCCCCCAGTAGGTCCACGACCGACGTGACGCCACGCGCAACTCACGTTCGACGATGGGGAAGAGGGTCATGCGCGGGTGGCATCGTTGGGAAACCAGCTCGGCGCATCAAGCTACAAGTCCACGCGTGGGCGCGGCGAAGTCTCAGCCACGAAGATAAGCTCGATCCCTCAACCGTCGCTCCGCGATTCCAAGCAGGATCCACCCGCCCACACCCATCAGTGTGATGACCAGAACCATTCTGAGTGGCAGCCCCCAGGTGCCCGTATGATCCGCGAGATTCAGAATCCCAAGCAGGCCGATGAAGAATATCGGGGGGAACAGCGCGGCGAACCCCTGTCGAACGCCTTTGCCTCCGGCTCCAACCGAAACCAAAACACCGAGCGCCATCGTTCCCCACATCGCCGAAAGGAACACCGACACGACACCAAAACCGAGCGCCCAAGCTAGGATCCGATGCGGGTTTGCAAACTCCCGCCAGAGAAGGCCGACAATCACTGCGGCAGACGCCGGAGCGAATTGACGAATCAGCACCGCCATTCGCCCCTGGATCAACTCCCGGGGCGGAAGCGGCGTCACCAACAACAACTCCAATCCCCCCTGCTCCCGTTCGGTATGGAAACTCGACGAAGCCGCAAGACCCGCTCCCCCGAGCAACACCAACAGCACGTTCTCGATTCCCGCTCCTTGTCCCGTCCATCCGCCCCACCACGCGACCACCATCGCCAGCCATCCGAGAGCGAACCCACGCTGCGTTCCGCTTCGGGTCAACAGCCAGCGAACTGGACTGCGATCCAGTCGACGCGCCCGTTTCAACCACCGGCCCTGGACCGCACCCAGGTCTACCGCCCCGTTGCTCGCGGCGTCCCCTCGGCGAAGCCACGACAACTTCAAAGGCTGCCACGATCGCCGCACCGAAAACGCCGCCACAGCAATCCCCAGGATGACGAGAATCAACGACAATCCCAGCACCTGGAACGCCACACCCGTCGAGTGCGCATTGCCGGGATTGCCGGCAATCGGAGCCCAGAAGGAGACGCCCGACCTGGAGACGTCTCCTGAGTGCAGCAGCAACCGCTGACCCCATCCCCAAAGCTGCCCCATCCAGGCGCCCGCGAATGTCGTGCCTGGAACCATTCGTTGCAGGAGCTTCCAATTGGCCATCGCGGCGAACGCCGAGTAGATGCCGGCAAACCCAATCCCCGCGCCCACGGCGAGCGCGAAGGCCAGCAACCGTGCACGCAGCCACGATTCGGCGAGGGACGACGCCAGTAGTCCAGCAGCCAGGGAAAGCCCCAGCACTGACACATGGAGCAACAGCATGCGGAGCACATCCCAGCCCGTCAGGCCACCCAGCACGATCGGAACCGTCAACACAGGAATCGCGACCCACACCACGGTGAAGGCACGAAACGCATGCGCGAAGGCCTTGCCGATCACCACATCCAGTGAACTCAGCGGCGTGAGAAACAAAAGCCCGAGCGTCCCCTCGCGACGCTCTCGGCTGATGCAGTCCGCAGTGAGCACCGGCGCGAGCAACCAGATCATGGCGATCACCACATGATTCAGCAGCGTGAACAATCCGCGCCCGTCGTTTTGCCTTTGCACCGCCGCGAGGCGCCACCCGACTCCCAACGCCGCGATCAAGACACCGCCGCCTGCGAGGCGCAGCAGCATCCCGAAAGGACGCCGCGCCTGCTCCAGCAGTTCACGATGAATGATCGACCACACCAAGCCATTCCATGGGAACGCCAGTCAGTTGCAAGACTGCAGGGCCCGGGAAGGCCGGTGACCGCTTCGAGAAGGACACGGACTCATCGCTGCCGAAATCGGGACACGGGAATCCGCGGACGGGAGCGCACGGCCGAAGTGTACGACGACTCTTCGGGCTCCGGGCGAAATTGAAAGGGTGCAGGCGACTCCCCGTTTCGGCGACGCGTGAAGCGCTGCTCAAATCCCGGCAGGCTGAGTGCGGAGAGGATTCCCAGAATCAACACGTCGAGCGCCGTAATCCAGAAGACCGCCTCGTCTGTCAGTCCCAGCCAGAACAACCCGCCGCTCAAGCCCAGGGTCAATCCGAGAGTCGCGACGGCGGATCGCCAGTATCCGCGAAACTGGAAAGCCGCCTCCAGCCCCACAGCCGGAATCGACACGAACAAGGCGCCACCCCAGAGGCAGAGCGCCACCTGATTTTCGTTGGTTCTCAAGATCGGAACCGCGGCCCACAGTGAGGCTGCCCAGACCAGAAACGCCGGGCCTAAGGTCCACCACAATCCCCCGATTCTCCCGTGGGCAAGATCTCGCGGCCGCAGTGGCGTCACCAACAAGAGCTCCAGCGCACCCGATTCCCGTTCACGGCGAAAACTCTCCGCCGCCCCGATCGCCAGGGCGCCGCCGAGAATAACCAGCAACACGACCTGAACCGCAAACCACTCGGAAAAGGGAACCCGAAGAACATACAAACTCGCCTCGATCCCGGCGACGACGCAGGCCGACGCCCCACGGATCCACCGGATCTCAGCCGAGTACCGCATCAGCCAGCGCATCGGGTTTCGACGGAGCCAACGGCGGCGCACCTCGGCGGGAACCGGCCCCGGAAGCCAGAATCGACCGGAATCCGCCAGCGAACTTGCAGGCCGGTTGGCGGCTGCCCTCAGGCTTCGCCGGAGGATCCATGCGGACGTTCTTCCCGCTGCGAGGTACAGCACGAAGGCGACAGCAATGGCCGCAAATCCGATCTGGCGCCACGCCTCCACCAATGGCGATGGCAGCACAGCAAGCGTGGGGCCCCATACGAGATCCACGTCGGCGATCAGCCGTATCGCTCCCTCAATCCACATCCGCGGAACTTCCGGAGCGGGCCATAGCTTGGGAGCGAGCGCAGGCGCCATCGAGTCCTGGAATTGTCGAAACAGTTCCAAGGCAGAACCGCCTCCAAGGAACACGCCGAGCCCCATCGCCCAGGCGGTGGCCGTGGCCCAGGTGCGTCCCAAGGTTCCGGCGAGCAAGGCGACCGAGAGAGCCAGGATCAGCGAGAACGCCTGCAACAGCGCGGCAAATTCCAATTCCTGCGGCCCAACCCCTCCAAACAAAACCGCCAGGCCCATCACGGGAAACGCGGCCAGCATGAGCGTCACGGTTCGGACCACGACCGCGAGGGTGATCGAGCGGACGATGGCCCCCCAGGTCACCCGGGTCAGTTGCAACTGCTCCAGCATTCCCGTGCGCCGCTCGCGGGCGATCACCTCGGCGACCAACGTCGGCGCCACCGCCCACGGCAATACCAGCAGCAGGCCATGCAGTGCGGGAAAGACACGTCGCCCCACTTCACTCCATCCCGTCGCACGCTGTAGGCCTCCCAATAGGATGAGGAAAAACAACAACGCGGCCCCGATGCGAAGCCAGCGGTTGAAGGGACGCCTGGCCTCGAGTCGCAGTTCGCGTATCAGCAGCGGCCACATGACAGGATGCGATCCGGGCCCGGCCAGTCCGTCGCTCCGGCCGGCACCGCCCGTTGAATGTCGGCTTATTGGGTCTCGCCCTTGGTCACCCGGAGGAAGACCTCTTCGAGACCGAGTTCATCCTCACGCAGTTCCAAAACGCGTTGTCCCCCACCGACCAAGGCGTCGGCAATGAAGCCTCCGTCACCATCGGGATTCGCCAGCACCACCTTCAGGCGGTCCTCATGGGACTCCACCCGCGCCGCCTCCGGACGGGCCGCAAGCAGATCGCGCGCCGCGGTCAGAGCCCCACCGACCTTCACCCAATAGGCCCGCGTGTCCGCCAGCTGGGTTTGCGCGCCGCGGATCGGTCCGCTGTAAATGAGCCGCCCCTTTTCGATGATGGCGCACCGGTTGCAGAGGGTCTGGAGCTCGGAAAGAATGTGGGACGAAATGATGATGGTTTTCCCGAGCCGCTGCAGCTCCTGGAGGATCGCCATCATTTCGATGCGCGCCCGCGGATCGAGACCGCTGGCCGGCTCGTCCAGCAGCAGCAGCTGCGGATCGTGGATCAACACCCGCGCCAGTCCGAGGCGCTGCTGCATGCCGCGGCTCAGCGCACCAATCAGGGCTCCCTGCTTTTCGGTCAGGCCCACCAGTTCCAGCACATCCGCTACCGTCTTCTCCCGCTGCGCCGATGGGATCTTGTAACAGGCACCGAAGAAATCGAGGTACTCGGTCACCTCCATGTCCTTGTACACGCCAAAGAAGTCCGGCATGTAGCCGATCAGGTGCCGCACGCGGTCGGCATGGCGAACCACGTCGTGTCCCAGCACCTCGGCCGTGCCGCTGGTGGGGGTCAGGAAGGTGGCAAGAATACGGAGCGTCGTTGTTTTGCCCGCACCGTTGGACCCGATGAACCCAAAGAGATCGCCACGGTTGACCGTGAGATTCAGGCCGGTAAGGGCCTGCATCGTACCGTAAGAGCGGCCCAGATCGGTAGTCTGGACCGCGGGCTGTTCAGGAGGAGGGGTGCTCATGGCGGATATCGGACACGTCGCTCGAAATCGAAGTGCAGGTCAACGGGTAGCAGCGGCTGGAACGGCGAGGCGGAGCAGGGTCGCGCGCTTTCCCAACAGCGGCTTGAACTGGCTCAGCGGTGGAATCAGCGAAGCCTCCGGCATCCAGGCCAACACCACCGCGCCCGGCCGCTGCGTCAGCGGTGTGAGGTCGAATCCAGGGGACCAGACAAAGTCACGCTGCTCCCCGTTCTCCAACGCCAGCATGCCACCAAACGAGGCCGCAAAGGCGCTCGACGGCCAGTCTTCCAGATGGCTTTTCGCACTGCTGCCAAAGACTTCCTGACGGCGCGCAAACACACTCTGAAACTCCTCCTTATGGCGCTGGACGGCGCCGGTTAGCGGGGAGAAACCCGACGGATCGAGGGCGATATCCATGGATCCCCGAGCGTCAATCGACGGAACATTCAGAACGCTTTCCCCCGACACAATCCAGACCGGCCCAAGGCGCGACGACGTCGCGTTCACGACATGCAACGTATGGCCTCCAGCGCCAGTGAACGTGGCGCTGATCGGCGCTTCGGCGTGATCCACCCATTCCGTGACGCTCAGCAGGCTCGACCACACCGGAACGAACACGTCCGCATCAAATCCCGTCGCCTTGGGTTGAACCGAAATCCGCCCGCTGTCCGCGTTCCCCCAGAGGCCCTGAAACTCACTCCGCAACGAGCCATACTCCGTCGCCGTGCCCACGCGGTAGGTCTCGTTGCGGGGCGAATACACGCTGCCGTAGGAATGACCACGCAACACCGCCCGCGACCCGTCGCCGGCGGGCAGCACATCCACCACATGCAGCTCGTTCCATTCGGTCAACCCCGCACGGAGCTTGAAGCCGATGAAATAGATCAGCAGGGAAAACAACACCACGTAGGCCGGAAAGGTGATCCAGGTCAGCATCGGCCGGTTGATTTTTTTCAGCCACCATTGGTCGAGCGGGCCGATCACCACCAAATAGACCACGAGCAACCCGAGGAGGAACCCGATTGGCAGCTTGCGAATCTGACGGGTCTCAATCATCGCCCCGAAGATGCCGTCCAGACTGCGGCCGCCATAAGCACTAACCGCCTGGTTTCGCAGAAGATCGTGCGGCACGTCGGCAAGGCGGGCGAACAACCACGGCCGGAGTTTCGACGACCGCAGCGGCTCCCTCTCGGGGTTTACGGCGAGGACGGTGACCTGCCCTCGTCCCACACGGTGGGTCGCCAGCAGCGGCAGGGTTCCCACGCGCGCGGGCACCTGGGCG
>JANXMD010000144.1 GCA_025354845.1 Verrucomicrobiota bacterium
TCCAGAAGAACGTGCGCTTGGTCTCGATGGTCTTCTCCAGTGAGGCTCGATTCATCCAGGCCATCATGAGGACCCGGCCATTGGCATGATCCTGAATGATCGCGGGAATCAATCCGTCGGCGTTCCACTTGAGCTGGTCGAGGCTTTTCATCGGTCGGTTGCTGCGTTGAGTCGGCGGCGGCGTTGTCGTAGTCGTAGCATTGGGCTGATCGGGCGCGAATCAACGGGCTCCGGGCCAGAAGCTGAATCCAACCGCGGCCAGGATGCAGAGGAAAGCCGCAAAGTGGTTCCATTGCGGCCGCGTGTCGAAGTAGAGGATGGCGAATCCGGTGAACACGATCAACGTGATCATCTCCTGGGCCAGTTTGAGCTGGAAAAGCGAATAGCGCGCCGAGCCGAAGCGGTTGGCCGGAACCATCACCGCGTATTCCAGAAAGGCGATGCCCCAGCTGACCAGCACGGCAGCCCAGAGTGGCTGGTGCTCCTTGAACTTCAGGTGCCGGTACCAGGCGAAGGTCATGAACACATTGCTGACCGCCAGCGCCGCAAAGGGAAACCACGCGGATTGGAGAATCCGATTCATAGGATTCGGCAGGCGAACTCAGATCCGGCGGACCGGAATGCCGCAGGCGGCGAGATGATCCTTCACCTGGCCAACCGTGAACTCGCCGAAGTGGAAAATGCTGGCTGCCAGCACGGCATCGGCGCGGCCCTCGAGAAGCACCTCGGCCATGTGATCCAACGTTCCGGCGCCGCCGCTGGCGACCACCGGCACGCCGACCGACTCGCTGATCCGGCGGGTGATCATCAGGTCGAATCCCCTCTTGGTGCCGTCGGCATCGATCGAGTTCAGCACGATCTCGCCGGCTCCGCGGCGCACGGCTTCCGTCGCCCACTCGACGGCATCCCGCCCAGTCGACTCGCGCCCACCGCGCACGAATACCTGCCACTGGTCCGGTGCCACGCGTCGTGCGTCGATGGAGACGACAATGCACTGGCTGCCGAACTTTTCCGCGCCACTCGAGATGAGCTCCGGATTGCTCACCGCGCTGGAATTGATGCTCACCTTGTCGGCGCCGGCCTGCAACATCGTGCTCATATCCGCCACGGTGCGGATCCCGCCGCCCACGGTCAGCGGCATGAAGCAACAGTCCGCCGTACGCTCGATGACCTCCACCATGCTCGCTCGTCCCTGCGAGCTAGCGGTGATGTCGAAAAACACCATTTCATCTGCTCCCTGCTCGTTGTAGCGGATCGCGAGCTCCACCGGGTCCCCCACGTTCCGCAACTCGCCCGCCTCGGCCCGACCGAAGCTGACGCCACGCGTCACACGGCCATCATGAACGTCCAGACAGGGAATGACTCGTCGGGCAAGCATGGCGACGCGGGAGGGGCAAATCCGGTAAAAACTTCAGAGAAAAAAGAAAAAAGCCCGCCGCATCCGGCGGGCTTTGATGCGAGAATCAAACCACTTAGGCCGGACCAAACTTGCCACCGTGATTCTTGAATCCCTTGTCGCTATACAACAGGGTGTTGAGCGAGTTCATCGGGTTCTTGGCAGAGAATTTATATCCATTCTTCGCGATGGCCGCGAGGATCTCGGGCTTGGCCAAGGGCTTGGCCTTGGTCGCCGCGACAACGGCTTCCTTCAGGGAAACCTCATTGCGGGCGCGCTTTCCAGAAACCTTGACGGCACCCGGCTTGCGACCGCGACGGGCTGGAGCAGCGGGTGCCACCGGGGTGGGCGCAACGGTGGGCGCAACGGTCGATTGGACGCCTAGGGCGCGATTGATATGAACCAATTCAGACTCCAACTCCTGCTTGCGCTGCTGGAGTGCATTGCGGAGGGACACGAATTGCTTAAGCGGATCACGTTTCATCAGGTCCATAGGTATAATCTATTGGAAGCCGTTTCTCAAGTATGATTTTTACGGCCACTGATGGGGAATCCTAAAGACGGCAGTTCAAACCACAGAGGGACACAGATAAACACAGATAGCGAACGGGCTGCATTGAAGGATTCAGGTTGAAGAATCTCACCGCTCGGAACCATGCCTCAGGGCCCAATTGAGCTGTATTCCTTTGTGCGACTCTGTGGTTTCACTCTTCTTCAATTGCCGGATTTTTAGGGTAATATGTTCCCGGGATCCCCTTGCCGACATGAATATCCCCCGACCAGGTCCGTCGGAGAGCGCATCGTGGTTTTCCGGGTGCGGATCTATTTGGACCTGCACCATTGACCAATCGCCTTTCGTCCGCTTCCTTTCCCGGTCTTTCGTTTCTGAACTTTTGCTTATGAATCGCCTGGCTTTCCCGACCCCTTTGACCGCTTCGATGCTCCTCGGCGCCCTGCTGCTCGCGGGCTGCGCCTCGGGAGTCCGCAATCCCTCCGGCATGCCGGTCACACGCATGAATGCCGATGAACAGGGCGCTGTGGCCGGCACCGGCATTGAGTCCCAGGACCTGGTCGCCGTGACCGACAAGATGGCCCGTAGCATCTTGACCAACCCCGAGTTGCAAAAGGCACAGGGCACCCCACGGATCGTCCTGCTGCCGGTCGAGAACCAAACCCGATTTGCCATCAACAAGGATCTGTTCCTCGATCGGATCCGCGTGCAACTAAACTCCAAGGCCCAGGGAAAAGTTCGGTTCCTCGCCCGCGACCGAATGGAAGCGTTGGAAAAGGAGCAGGAATTGAAGAAGCAGGGCCTGGTCACCTCCAGTGCGGATCCAAACGTGCGCGAATTCAAAGGCGCCGACTTCTTCCTCACCGGGAAACTCTCCGGTCTCACCACCAAGGCCCGTGCTGGTGTGAGCGACTACATTCTCTACACTTTCCAACTCATCGACCCGCGCACCAGCGACATCCTATGGGAGGATTCCGCGGAAATCAAAAAACAGGGCAACGACGACGCGGCCTACCGCTGATCCGAAGTCACCGTCGCCCGAATGATGCCCTTCACTGCTTCGATACCCCCTCGGATGTTCCCATTCCGAAGGCATTGCCTGGTTGCCCTTCTGGTCCTCCTCGCCGGTTGCAGTTCGCTGTCTCCCGAAGAACAGGCCAAGCGCGACCGGGTGCTGAATGAGGACCGCGAGGCGCTGACGCATCTGCGCTCCGGCAACTACGCCGCCGCGCGGCCCTTGCTGGACGATGTGGTGACGACGCTGGGTGGCGTCACAGCGGGAGACCGCTCGGCGCGGGAGGCCCGAAGTTATTTCAAGGAAGAATCACGCAAGAGCTTTCGCGGCGAACCGTATGAGCGGGTGATGACGTATTATTATCGCGGAATTCTGTATTGGATGGACGGTGAACCCGACAATGCCCGCGCCTGCTTCCGCACCGCGGCGCTGCAGGATGCGGATCCGGAGCAGCACCAGTTTGATTGCGATTACGTGCTGCTGGACTATCTGGACGGCCTGGTATCCGAGAAGCTTTCCGGCGGCGGCGGCGGCGATGCGCTAAAACGGGCGATGAAGTCGGTCCGCGGCACCGCCCCTCCGGCGTACAACAAAGCGCTGAACGTGATGGTCTTCGCCGAGATGGGGCACGGACCAACCAAGTACGCGGCGGGCGAACACGGCGAGCAACTACACTTCAGTGCCGGATCCTCCGCCGCGGTGACGGCGAGATTCCGGGTTGATCCCACCAACGACCTGCCCAGCCTCTCCATTCCGGTTCCCGTTTACGACGATCTGACCTATCAAGCCACCACCCGTGGAGGACGGCAGATGGATTACATCCTGGCGAACAAGGCGGTGTTCAAGGACACCACCGACACCTTCGGCAACGCGGCTCTGGTTTCCGGCGCTATCCTGGCCTCCCAGGGCGGACGCGGCAGTAACATGGATGAGATCGGCGCCGGGCTGCTGGTTGCCGGACTGCTGAGCAAGGTGGTCTCCGCCGCCACGACACCCGCCGCCGACACGCGCAGCTGGGAGAGTCTTCCGAATTTGCTAGGATTCGCCGCCCTCAAACTGCCGCCGGGTCGCCGCACCGGAATCATCGAATTCCTCGGACCGTCCGGCCAGGTCACCACCAGCCGACAGGTTTCCTTTGAGGTCACGCCCCAGCGCGACACCGTCCTCTTCCTCAGCGATCGCAATCAATAATTCCCGCCCGCCATGAATCTCAAGCCGTCCCTCCCTTCCGTTTTGCTCGCAGCGCTCACCGTCGCTGGTTGTGCCACTGGGGGAGGTGCCCGACTTCCTGAGAACTCCGGGAAGTACAATCAGGAGCTGGGCGCCAAGGTGGTCCTCATGGATGACGCCGCCCAGCGGTCCGTCACCTGCAGCGCGTTGCAGGAACGCGCGCTGCCCGACGGCCGCTTGGAGGTCGTGGCGGTGTTGCGCAACCGCGAGACCCGGCGGATCCAGGTGCAGGTCCAGTGTGTGTTCAAGGACGCCCAGGGCATCGGCACCGGCGACGAGACACCCTGGAAGGACGTGATTCTCACCGAGAACTCGATGGAAAACCTCACCTTCGCTTCGATGAACGCGCTGGCCAAAACCTACACCGTGCGCATCCGCCAGTCGCGCTGAACGGCCACGTTGGCGGCCCGAGCGCTGCGGTAAGATTGAACGCAGATTGGGTGATTCGGTCGTAAGGGGACGCGATCCTTGGGTCGCCTTTTCCGCGCCATGATTTCGAATCCCACACCTACCGGTTCCACTCCGCCGATCTCCCGTTCACGCCTCCAATCCTGGGGCCGTGAGATCCGCTCCACCGGCGGCCTCCTGCTGTTGCTCTTCAGCATTCGTTCGGTGCTCGCCGATTGGAATCCGGTCCCCACCGGGTCCATGAAGCCGACCATTCAGGAGGGGGATGTGGTGTGGGTGAACAAGCTCGCCTACGATCTCAAGGTTCCCTTCACCACCTGGCATCTCGCGGAATGGTCGGAACCGCGCCGCGGGGAGGTGGTGGTGTTCTTCGAACCGGTGCATGACAGCCGCTACGTGAAGCGGGTGGTGGGGCTTCCGGGAGACGTGGTGGAGCTTCGCGAAAACCAACTGCTTCTCAACGGAACGCCCGTGGACTGGGAACGCAACGGTGCGGATGCCACCCACGCAGAGGAACAACTTGGGGAGCATCCGCACGCGGTGATGACACTTCCCGACAAGCCTGCAATGCGCTCCTTCGGTCCAACGCGAGTTCCCGCAGGCCACTATTTCGTGATGGGGGACAACCGCGACAACAGCCTCGACTCGCGCTACATCGGCCCCATTTCCCGGAAGCGGATCATCGGCCGAGTGGCCGGCGTGCTGGTGTCCGGGGACCCCGAGCGCCACTACCTGCCGCGGTTTGATCGATGGATCACCGCCATGCGCTGACAGCGAGATTGCAAGCCACGTGTCCGGTGGCTCTCAATCGAGCGCGTGAAACTCATCGGCGTCATCCCCGCCCGTTACGCGTCCACCCGCTTCCCGGGAAAGCCGCTGCATCCGATCGCCGGCATTTCCCTGATTGAGCGCGTGGTCGCACGATGCCGCCTCTCGAAGCGGTTGGCGGATGTGGTGGTCGCCACGGACGATCCGCGAATTGCCGAGGTCGCCGGAAGATGCTGCCGCGTGGAGATGACACGCGACGATCACCCGAGCGGCACCGACCGCAT
>JANXMD010000528.1 GCA_025354845.1 Verrucomicrobiota bacterium
CTTCTTCCTCTACCTCGCTTCCACCCTGCCCCACGCCAACAATGAACTGGGAACCAATGGCATGGAAGTGCCCTCCCTGGGCATCTACCGCGACCGCCCCTGGCCTCCGCCGGAGAAGGCAAAAGCCGCGATGATCAGCCGCCTCGACGCTTCCGTGGGCCGGATAATGGACGCTCTGCGGGCGCGCCGCATTGATCAGGATACCGTCGTGTGCTTCACCAGTGACAACGGACCGCACTCCGAGGGCGGTGTGCACGCAAACTTTCTGCACAGCTCCGGTCCGTTGCGCGGAATCAAACGCGACCTCTACGAAGGGGGCCTCCGCGTGCCGCTGATCGTGCGGTGGCCCGGACACATCAAGCCCGGCACCACCTCAGACCGCCCAGTGGCGTTCTGGGACGTCCTCCCCACCATGGCCGACCTCTTTCAAACCAATCTCCCGGTGAAGACCGATGGGCTCTCGTTTGCGACCGTGCTTCAGGGAAAGGAACCCACAGCTTCGCACGATCACTTCTATTGGGAATTCCACGAGAAGGGCTATCAGCGCGCTGTGCGCGCAGGCGATTGGAAGGCAATCGACCTCGGTGAAGGAAAACCCTTCGAGCTCTACAATCTGGCCGAGGACCCCGCGGAAAAACGGGAATGCTCGGCGGACCACCCGGAGGTCGTGGCGCGTCTGAAGGAACTCATGCGAACCTCTGCCGATTCCTTCACCCAACCGGAGGAGAAGTCCCCGTACAAACGCCGCTGAAGTGCCGACGGGCGACTCGGGCCGCGGCCGGCAATCGATCACGTTTGCGAAGCCGACTTGATCACCGGGGCCACCTCACTGGATGACATCGGACTGCGGCGAAGTCCGTTCTGAATCCACAGGCTCCACACCATCCACAGCGCTTCGCGGACAATGTCCTTCGACATTTTCGACGTGCCCTGAAACCGGTCGGTGAAAATGATCGGCACCTCGGCGATGCGGCCGCCACGACGCCAGATCCGGTGGGTCAGCTCGATCTGAAAACTGTAGCCATTGCTGCGGACCGTCTCGAGATTGAGCGAAGCCAGCGCCCGGCGTCGGAAGCATTTGAACCCGCCCGTTGGATCGGACACGTCCATCCCGGTAATCACCTTGACGTACTGAGCCGCGGCGATGCTTAGCAGGAGGCGATTCAGGGGCCAGTTGATCACCCGGATGCCGTCCTTGTATCGGGATCCGAGAACCAAGTCGCAGTCGGCGGCCTTGGCCGCTTCAAGGAATCGGGGAATGTCGGACGGATTGTGGGAGAAATCCGCGTCCATTTCGAACACGAACTCATAACCCCGCGCCAACGCCCACTGAAAGCCATCGATATACGCCCGTCCCAGGCCCGACTTTGCAGGACGGTGCATGACCTGGACGTTGGGATTGGACGCGGCAATCTGATCTGCCGCTTGCCCGGTGCCATCCGGGGAATTGTCATCCACCACGAGAACATCCAGCACGACAGGCTGAGCCATGAGTCGCTTGATGAGCTGTGGCAAGTTGTCCCGTTCGTTGTAGGTCGGAACAATAATGAGCGCCTCGGCGGCCATGATTGGTCTAAGCCTGCGGACTGCCCTGGTCGAAAACAAGTGTCAACTCTGACGATGACCTCAGGGGCGGGCGGGTTCACAAAATCCTTTTGGGCCGCAGAGAATTACCCCTAGGTTCGCGGCATGTCGCCTCGCAGCGCCACACTTCGACGGGAAACCTCGGAAACGAAAATCGACCTGAAGCTCGTCATCGACGGCACCGGCCGGTCCACCATTCGGACTGGAGTCGGATTCTTCGATCACATGCTGACCGCCTTTGCACGCCATTCGCTGTGCAACCTCACGCTCCGATGCAAGGGCGACCTTCACATTGATGCGCATCACACCGTGGAAGATTGCGGTCTGGCCCTCGGGCAGGCGTTTCTCAAGGCCTTGGGCGACAAACGAGGCGTCAGACGCTACGGAGCCGGCTTCGATCCTCGGAACCCGTTCACCGGCGAAGCCTTCGTGCCCATGGACGAGTGCCTAGCGCGTTGCGTGATCGACTTCTCCGGCCGCCCTCACTTGGTGTGGCGTCGGATGGATTCGCTATCCCAGCGCCGCATCTCCATGGAGGACAAGGCACAGGACATGTCTTCCGCCTTTCGGTTCGGCCTTGCTCGGGAGTTTTTCCAAGCCTTCGCGAACGAGGCGAAGTGCAACCTCCACCTCGAACTCCTGTCCCCCGGAGAACCCCACCACGTCGTGGAAGCCCTCTTCAAATCCTTCGCCCGAGCCGTAGATTTCGCCTGCCAACGTGACCCGCGCCTCGGCGATCAGATCCCCAGTTCGAAGGGAAAACTCTGACAATGCGGCACTTATGTCGCAGGTAACCGTTGCTAAACTTCCCTGAATTCGTTTCCCGAGCCTCCCGTCCATGCCTTCGTCGTTGAAAAATGACTACCCGTCATCGCCGGACGAGGCTCTGGTCGGTTGGGCTCAGAAGGGCGATACGGAGGCCTTCGAAGAGCTCGTGTTCCGTCATCGGGACAAGATCTATGCGCGGGCAATGATGATGATGCGGAATGAGGAAGAGGCCATGGATCTTTCGCAGGAAGCATGGGTGAAGTCCTGGCAGCGGTTGCATCAGTTCCAAGGCGATTCCTCGTTTGCCACGTGGATGACCCGCATCGTGATCAACCTGTGTCTGGACCAGATCCGAAGACAGAAAAAGATGCGGGCCGAGTCGATCGAGCAGATCGAGGAAGAGGCGGGCGGGGTGGAGCGGCAGATGCCGGTGGAGCACGTCAATCCCATCGAAGGATTGGAGAAGGAAGAGCTCCGAAAACGAATTGATGAAGCGATGGCAAAGCTAACGGAAGCCCATCGAACGGTGCTGGTGCTCCATGAGTTTCAGGGAATGGAGTATAAGGAAATTGCCCGAAAGGTCGGGATTTCCATCGGGACAGTGATGTCTCGGCTGTTTTACGCACGGCGGCGCATGGCGTCGTTGTTGCAAGGTCTAAAGCGGGAGCGAAAGATCTGAAGTGGCGAACATGCCCAAATTTGCAGTGAGGGTGAGTCGGTGATTGGAGATGATGTTATGGACGAGAAGAAGTCGCTGGAATTGATGGCCTTGCTGGACGGCACGGGGGAACCTGGGCGTCGCGAGGCGGTCGAGGCTTGGCTGTGCTCCGAGCCCGACGCTGAAGCCCTGCGTCAGGAGCTCTCCTGGGTGCGTCAGGCACTCCGAGAGCATGAGCCTGCAACCAAGGTCCCGGAGACCCGTGAGTTCTACTGGTCCCAGATCCAGCGCCGCATGGATCAGGCTGCTCCCTTCGAGCCCCGCCCCGAACCCCGGCGCCGCTTTGGAGACTGGCTTTCCTGGCTGGTCCCCGTCGCGGGCGTGGCTGCTGTCACTTTGCTGGTCTCGCTTCATCCTTGGCAGGGGGGTCCCCTGAATCCGGGCTTGAACGAGGCCACAGCCACCACCTATACGAGCGAGGCCGACGGCGTGACCATCCATTGGATCGATTGACGTCGAGCGGTTGCTTCGGTCGCTACCCACCCGAAATGAAACTGATTCCGCGGCGTTCCGTCGCACTGGCCTTGCTCGGCTGCCTCGTTGCCTGGCTGGCCCTTCCCTTGAGTGCTTCGGCCACCGACCTGAAGATTCAGGCCCAGCTGGCCTGGGGCACCGACGATTCCAAGCCTCCGGGCAAGGAATTGAAGGAGCTCGATCCCAAACTGCGGGAAAAGTTCCGCCATCTACGCTGGAAGAATTACTTCGTCGTCGAAGCCAAGACGACCAGCGTCGCCGGAAAGTCCCCCCAGCGCCTCAAACTCAGCGAAAAATGCTCGGTGGAAATCCGTGAAGTCGCCGACGCCAACCTCGAAATCCGCATCCTCGGGGTCAAGACGGACGGGCAGCCGGCGGTGATCAAGACCGAGTATTGCTCGATCGCCAAGCTCAAGGCGGGTCACATCGTCGCCTTCGCCGGGGATACGAAGGAGAAGTGGGACGATGCGTGGCTGGTGATCGTCACCGCCGCGAATTGACCCCTCGCGGTGGGTCCCGCCGGAGTTTCCGACCACAACGGGTTGATTGGCCCCTGTCCGAGGCCACCATTCCTTGGGTCCCCCCAGAAACCTGTTGTTCCCCGGCGTGCGGCTGATAGGGTTCCCTCATCTGAATTGCGGGCCACTTCCGGCCCGTTGTCTGCATCGCCATGGCCGATCAATCCGCCGACCCAAATACCGTCTATGACGGCTCCAAGATTAGCACCCTAGAAGGCTTGGAGGCCGTCCGAAAAAAGCCAGGAATGTACATTGGCGGCACGGATGAGCGGGCTCTCCACCATTGCGTGTCCGAAGTGCTCGATAACTCCGTCGATGAGCACCTAGCGGGACATTGCACGCGGATCGAAGTAAACATCCATGTCGATGGGTCGATTTCGATCCATGACAACGGCCGTGGAATCCCGGTGGATCCCCACCCGGTGAAAAAGATCCCCACCGTCGAGCTGGTCCTGACCACGCTCCACTCCGGTGGCAAGTACGGCCAGGGCGGCTACAAGTTCTCAGGCGGTACCCACGGAGTCGGCGCCAAGTGCGTGAACGCCGTGTCCGAGTGGTTCGAGGTCGAAGTCTCGCGCGACAACAAGGTCTACCACATGGAGTTCGCGCAGGGGAAGGTGATCAAAAAGCTGGACGTGATCGGAAAATCGAAGGAAACCGGCACGCTCATCACCTTCAAGCCGGATCCTGAAATCTTCCGCGACACCGTTGAATTTAAGTCCGACCGCATCTCCCAGCGTCTCCGCGAGCTCGCCTTCCTCAATTCCGGACTCGAAATCATTTTCACCGACGAGCGTCAGCCGGATTCCCAGCCGGAACGATTCTTCTACAAGGACGGCACCGAAGAGTTCGTGAAGCAGCTCAACAAGAGCAAAACGGTGATCCATCCGAAACCCATCTTGGTGCGCAAGGAGACCAAGCTGACCACTTCGGAGAAAGATGTGGAGGTCCATGTCGAGGTCGTCCTGCAATACAACGACTCCTACACCGACCAGGTGCTCTGCTACACCAACACCATCCACAATCCGGATGGTGGGACGCATCTCTCGGGCTTCCGCAACGCGCTCACCCGCTCGATCAATCAGTACGCCAAGGGCAACTCGCTGCTGAAGGACAAGGATCCCCAGATCACCGGCGACGACGTGCGCGAAGGCTTGGCCGCGGTGATTTCGGTGAAGCACAGCGACCCGAAGTTCGAGTCGCAGACCAAGGTCAAGCTGCTCTCTCCCGAAGTGGAAAGCATCGTGGGCTCCGTGGCCTACGAAGGGCTGATGAACTACTTCGACGACAATCCGCCAATCGCGAAACGGATCGTGGACAAGGCGCTGAACGCGGCCCGCGCCCGCGAGGCGGCCCGCAAGGCGCGTGAGGCGGTCCGCAAAACGGCGCTATCCGGCGGCGGCCTTCCCGGCAAGCTGGCGGACTGCTCAGATCGCGATCCGGTCAACACCGAGCTCTACATCGTCGAGGGGGACTCTGCAGGCGGCTCCGCCAAGCAGGGTCGCGACCGCAAATTCCAGGCGATCCTTCCAATCCGCGGCAAGCTGATCAACGTGGAGAAGGCGCGGTTGGACAAGGTGCTTCAGAACACTGAAATCCGCACGATGATCACCGCCATCGGCACGGGCATCGGCG
>JANXMD010000531.1 GCA_025354845.1 Verrucomicrobiota bacterium
CGCTGTATCCGGATGCCGTGTTGCGGGCTGCCCCTGCTCAAACGGCGAAGCGGCGGATCTACACACCGGAAGAACAGTTCCGCCGTCTCGAACCCACGTTGCAGGCCTTGCTCAGCGAGGCGATGTCCCTCGGCTATGACGCGTCGGAGGTGCTCGTCTTGGTCAAACAGGGACTTGCCGCCTGGAAAAAACCAGCCACGCGCTCGGAATCTGCGCCCAAACCTCCATCCATTCGCGAACGTCATGAGTGAACCCTTTGCCCTCCAAGCGGCCGGCCTGACCCGCTACTTCAACGGCCGGTGCGTTGTTCAGGATCTCCATCTGTCGGTGCCGCGCGGCGGGGTGTTCGGCTTCCTGGGACGCAATGGTTCCGGGAAGACGACCACCATTCGACTTCTGTTGGGATTGCTTCGACCCGACCGCGGGTCGTCGAGGTTGCTCGGCTGCGATAGCCAACAGTTGACCCCGGAGATTCGGGCCCGGGTCGGCTATGTCACCGAGGAACATTGCGTCGTCAACGGACTCAGTGTCGCGGAGAACGCGGCCTTTCAGTCCCAATTCTATCCGCGATGGAATTCGCGGGTGTTTGACTCAGTGGTGGGGCACTTCGGGCTGAAGGCAAAGGCCCGCGCCCGGGATCTTTCCCGGGGCGAACGGGCTGGATTGGCGCTGGCCATGGCGCTCGCGCCCGAGCCGGAGCTACTTATTCTCGACGATCCGGCGATCGGGCTCGATCCCGTGGCTCGCCGGGCTTTGGTGGAGTCGATGATCTACATCACGCGCCGCAGTGACCGGACCATCTTCTTCTCCTCGCACGATCTGGCCGATGTGGAACGCGTGGCGGATTCGATCGCGATTCTCGATCACAGCATCCTTCGCGTCTGTTGTCCGGTGGACGTGTTTCAGTCGCGGGTGAAGCGTTATCGACTCCGCTTCACGGGCTGCCCGCCTGCGCTTCCTGCGATTCCGGGCGTGCTCCAGGTGCGTCGAGGCGAACTGGAGTTGCAGGTGACGGGCGTGGCTGAAGGCGAGGAGTTGGGTGTGGCCTTGAGTGCTCTGGGTGCGGAATCGATGGAGCAGGTGCCCATCGGCATGGGCGATTCGGTGCTGAGCTTTTTGTCAGAACGCGGGGAGAAGGCGATGGGGTGGGGAACCGAAAAGGAGGAAGCATGAAGGCAATCTTTCTGAAAGAGCTGCGGCAGTGGTGGAGGCTGGGGGCGGTGGGCTTGTTGATTCAGTCGGTGGTCTTGTTCCAGCGGGCGCTTCAGTGTGCCGCCGAACTCAAGGGGTTTCGTCCCTCAATCGAAGACATGGCGGACGGGGTTTCCCCGTTGCGGGTCGAACCGGCAAAGCAATGGGTGGTCGCCGCCGGGATGGCCTTATTCGCCCTGGCAATCGGAATTGCCCAGTCCCTGGCGGACGGGGAGCGGGATCGCCGGGCATTTCTGTTGCACCGCCCGTTGTCGCCGCGCCGCATCTTTCTCGCGAGATCGGCGGCGGGGTTGACGCTATTCGGCCTTGCGATTGGGGCGCCGTACGCGGTGTTCGTGGCCTGGGCGGCCATTCCTGGAAACGTGCCGGCTCCCTGGGTGCCGCAAATGCTGTTCCCGACCGTGATCGATGCGTTCGGGGCCGTGGCCTACTACTTTGCTGGGACGCTCCTGACCCTTCGCGCGGCACCGTGGTTTGGCATCCGCCTGGTACCGCTGGGGGCGGTGATCGTCTGTACGGTGGGGACCATTCAGGCCGAATCTGCGGCATTTGCCCTGCTTTTCATGGGGTTGAGTGTGGCGGCTCTCACCGCACTGGCGGTGGAGGCCTTTGTGTCCGATGGCGAGTTTAAAGATTTGAGCCGAGCGGCACAGTTCCTCTTGATGCCGATTGCGAGCCTGGGCGGGTACTGGTTTTGGCTGCCACTGCTTGTCCTGATTAGCCTTGTCGGCGCCCATCCCAATTTAGTGTTGCCGGAGTCGAATCTGATGGGGGAAGACGGACGCTTTCATCGGGTTCGGTACGAGTCGGGTCGCTACGTCGACGTGAACGCGAGCAATCGAGTGGTGACTCCTTTGAGAGCCGCGCTGATGACCTTCGCCGTCGCCTCGGAGTCAAGGCCAACGAAGCTCACCTTCCGGGATCCTGACTCCTATTGTTTTCCGATCGGCGCCCTTAGCGATGGCGGGTCGTTTGTCTGGGGTAGCCCCACTCTCTGGTATTATGACCGAAGGGAGGATCGTGTTCTCGCCTACGATCGAGCCAGCTTTTGCCGAATCGGTGTTCTGGGACCGTTGGGATATGTTGAAACCTTAGGCGGTTCTGTTCCCGAATCGAAGACCGGACGCTTTGACGCTGGCAGGAGTGCGCGGGGAGCGGTATGGCGATCCCATCTGGGTGTGCTGCCCACCTCGCGCGCCGTCTACTCGTTTTCTCCCGGAGATCGAACGATCACCAAGATCTTCGAAGCGCCCGGAACGGAACAGGTGCGGGATGCCGAACGGTGGCGCGGCCTGTTGGCGGTGGAGACAGATAACGCAGTGTACGTGAAACGCGGGGACGCGTCGGCGTTCATTCGGGTGCCGATTCCCGAGAGCGTGCGAGATTATCGAGTCTTCAAGCTGGTGGAGGCACCCAAGGACGAGGGGCTTCTGATGATCCTCGAAGCCGATTTCAGGTCTCGAAAGCCCGGACTCCCGAACATCGTGTTGCGTGTGGAATCGACCGGGGCCGTGTTGCCCGTGCAGTCGATGGAGGCGCCCGCCCTATCGAACGCCTGGCTTAGTCCTGAGGATTGGCTTGCCCACTTGGTGCTTCCGCAAACTCGGTGGCTGCCTAACCAGTCGGTATTTCCGGTGACTCGCTTCTGGGTCGCGAACCTTTTCTGGCTTGGGGCTGCGGGATTGTTGTGCGTTCGTCGAGGAGTGCCAGTGCTCAGAGCCCTTTGGTGGATTGTCCTGACCGGTGTTTTGGGTGGTCTTGCGGTCGTCGCACTCTGGATGTTGGAGTCCCCCACAGGGCGAGCCGGTTGCCCGTCATGTCGTGGCAGTCGCCGTATTGTCGATGAAAAGTGTCTCCATTGTGGTGCGTCGTGGAGCTCCCCCAGGGATGGTACGGAACTCTTCGAACCCCGGTTACATCCAGTCTAAGCCTTTGGACTTTGGACCGCGCCGCGCGCGTCTTACGACTTAATATCCCGCATCTGAAACGCGGTCGCACCAATCACGAAGAAACTGACGTTGTACCCCAGCAGGAGGCTCAGGGATTCCGTAATTCGGGACCAGGGAATCG
>JANXMD010000543.1 GCA_025354845.1 Verrucomicrobiota bacterium
TATTACGAGGGCACGGTGGAGGATGTCTCGGCCCGCAAGCGTGCCGAGGAGGAGCTCAGCCGCGCCAACGCCGAGCTTCAAGCGGCGCGCGATGCCGCCCTGGCGAGCGCGCACGCGAAGTCCCAGTTCCTGGCGAATACGAGCCATGAAATCCGGACGCCGATGAATGCGGTGATCGGCATGACCCGGCTCCTGCTCGATACGCCGCTGACTCCGGAGCAGCGCGACTACGCCGAGACCGTTCGCGATGCCGCCCAGTCGCTGTTGAACATCATCAACGACATTCTCGACTTCTCGAAGCTCGAGTCGGGAAAGGTGAACTTCTCCTCCAGCGACTTCGATCTTCGAGAGATCCTGGAGGACACCGCCGAACTGTTGGCCGAGCGCGCGTATTCCCGTCAGCTCGAGTTTTCGGTGTGGATCGACCACCGGATTCCAAGTGTGGTTCGCGGCGACTCTGACCGGCTTCGGCAGGTCCTCACCAACCTTCTGGGCAACGCCATCAAGTTCACGGAAAGGGGCGAAGTGGCACTGCGGGCGGTGGTGACCGAGTCGTCCGAGGCGGGCATCGTCGTGCGCTTCGAGGTGCGCGACACCGGCATCGGTATCCGGAAGGAAGCCCAGTCGAAGATTTTCGAGGCGTTCGAGCAGGCCGACGGATCGACCACGCGCCGCTTTGGAGGAACCGGACTCGGCCTGGCGATCAGTCGTCAGTTAGTGGGACGCATGGGTGGCCACATAGGTCTCGACAGCTCGGAAGGAAAGGGCAGCACGTTTTGGTTCACCGCCAGTTTCGATCATGCGTCGCTACCGGCGATGGACGTGCAGCGGGCGCAGTTCCCTTCGATACCACCCGGCGCCCAGGTGCCGCGCCTGCTTGTGGTGGATGATCATTCGGGGACACGGGATTGCATTCGGCACGAGCTTGAGCTCCTCCCGGTTCGCGCTGAGTTTGCTGCGTCCGCGGTCGAGGCTCTGGACTTGCTCCGCGCCAGTATGGAGTCCGGCAGTGGCGGGCCATTCGTCGCTGCGCTGGTGGATCTGCAACTGTCCGACATGGATGGCCTCACCTTTGCGCACGAGGCCCATTCGCTTCCAGGACTCGACAAGCTTGGCATCGTGCTTCTGGCCCCGTTGGGACAACGACTCGATCCGGGTCTGTTGCGAACGGTGGGTGTTGCGGGCCATCTGGTGAAGCCGGTCAAGCAGGCGCGCCTTGGTGAGGTGGTGTCGCGGTTGATTCGCGGCGAGGACCTGCTTTCCGAATCTGAGACCCGCACCTTCCGTCGCGAAGGGGGAGCGCGTCTTGCAAGCCCAGATCCGGGTACCAAGTCGCTCCGCATCCTGCTCGCCGAGGACAACCTGGTGAATCAGCGCGTGGCCCAGTTGCTGATGCGCCGGCTGGGCTACACACCCGCCGAGGTGGCGTCCAACGGGATCGAGGTTCTGGCCGCAATCTCAAAGCGGCCCTTCGACGTGATCCTGATGGATTGTCAGATGCCCGAGCTCGACGGGTACGAGACGACGCTGCGAATTCGTCGCGCGGAGGCGGACGGCGATTATGGGGCCCGGCCCGCGCACTACGTGATCGCGCTCACCGCCAATGCCATGGCCGGTGATCGCGAGAAATGTCTCGCCGCGGGCATGGATGATTTCCTGACCAAACCGCTTGAGGAGCCGGCACTGGTGTCGGCGTTGACGCGAGGGGTGCGTCGCCTCGAGGGCACGTTGGAACCGGTGTCCGCGGCGGATGCTGCGACCCTGAGCACGTCCCCTGAGGCGGCCCTGCCGCCGGTCTTGCGCGAACAGGCACTCGAAGCGTATCGGGTGCCTGGCGATCCCTCGGTGCTTGGCGAATTGATTGGCCTCATCCTTCGCGACCTGCCGATCCGAACGGAGGCGATCGCGGTGGCGGTGGTGCAGAGGGATGCCGCGGCGCTCAAGGCGGCGGCGCACACATTAAAGGGAAGCGCCAGCAACCTGGGAGGATTGCGTCTGGCCTCCACCTGCGCCGACCTGGAGTTGTTGGCGCGCGATTCCGATTGGGATGCTGTGGGGCGATTGCTTGGCCGGGTGCGTGAGGATGCCGCGGCATTCGAGGCCGCTCTGCAGCCGTTCCGCGGCTAAGCAGCACGTCACCCGGCGCGCTTCACGAAATCACCGACAATCCCGGTCGCAGTGTCCTCGCGCTGACGGGCGAGTTCCAGCACCTCAAGGTGGGACACCACCTGGCCCTTCCCGCCGAGTCCCG
>JANXMD010000573.1 GCA_025354845.1 Verrucomicrobiota bacterium
TTCCCGAGGCCGTGAAGCCGCTGGCCATCGAGAAACTCGGCAAGCAGTTCCCCGCCGCCTCGTGGCCGCTCAATCGGGAACTGTCCCAGATCCTCGTGGCCCTCGATGCCCCTGGCATGGTGGTGAAACTGCTGGATCTGCGCGACGCGGCCGTCACGCAGGAGGAGCAGCTCCACTATCAGGTGGTCCTGCGCAAGGCGAAGACCGGATGGACCCTCGACGATCGCCGTCGTTACTTCGCCTGGTTTAATCGGCCGCCCCAGTCCGATGGCGGCGCCACCTATCCCAACGGCGGTAACTACTTTGTCAGCCGCAGCGTGCGGCATCCGGACGCCCTGGTGGGCTGGTTCAAGGATGTCGGGTTGGAGGCGGGGAATGGCGCCAGTCTGGAGAACTTCCTCAAAAACCTGCGAAAGGAAGTGGTGGCCAGTCTCCCGGACAACGAGAAAGGCGAGCTCGCCGGTGTGATCCTGGGAACCGAACCCGTGGCCGTGCGCCCCGCAGTCCGCAAACGCTCCATGGTGAAGGAGTGGACCACCGCCGACCTAGCCCCGTCGCTCGCCGATGTGGGGCATGGGCGTGATTTTGCGCGCGGACGTGAACTCTACGGAGTCGCGCAGTGCACCATTTGCCACCAGTTCAACGGGCAGGGCGGGGCGGTGGGGCCGGATCTCACCGGGGTCGGCACCCGATACGCGCCGCTCGACGTGTTGAAGTCCCTCACCGAGCCGAGTCTCGTGATTTCCGAGCAGTATCAGGCGATGACCTTCACGCTGAAGAATGGCGATGAGGTCACCGGGCGGCTGCTGGAGGACACGGCGGACAAGCTCGTCGTGCTCACCGATCCCCTGGGCGGCGGCAAGACCGAACTCAAAAAGGCCGAGGTGAAGTCGCGTGAAGCGTCGAAGATTTCGCCCATGCCCGAGGGATTGCTGAACACCCTCGATCGATCGGAGATTCTCGACCTGCTCGCCTACCTGATTTCCAACGGCAAGTCCGACGCGCCGGCGTTCAAGCCCTAGGCGCGTTCAGCGGCGAGGGAGGGATCGAAGGGCCAGCGGTGTGTGACCTTGGCCCAGGCGAAGTACGCGGCAACGCCCACGGCGAGGGCGCCGAGGGCGAATCCGATAATATTCAGCGGCGTGGTCGCGAAGACCAGCAGCCAGCCGATGCCTGCCACCAGCAGCGGCAATGGATAGAGCCACACCTTGTAGGGGCGCTCTAGCTGGGGCTTGTGCTTGCGCAACAGCACCAGGGCAATGATCTGGCCGATGAACTGGATCAGGATTCGGGCCGCAACCAGCGTGTCGATCACCATACCCAGCGAAACAAAACTCGCGGCAATGGACAGCACACCCAGCACCAGCAGGGCGATATGTGGGAAGTGCTTGGTGGGATGCACGCGTTCGAACACGCGGAAAAACGTGCCGTCCTTGGCCGCGGCATACGGAATCCGCGAGTAGCCGAGTAACAGGGCGAACACGGATCCCAGCGCAGTCCACACCACCATCAAGGTGAACAGACTGGCGGCCGGTTTGCCAAACAGGCGTTCGACAAAAATGGAGGCGATGAAGTTGGCGATTTCCGGGTGCTGTTCTGCCGGGACGAATTCTCGCCACGAGATCACACCGTTGATGCTGAGGTTCACCCCAACGTAGAGAACGGCCACCACCGCGAGGCTGATCACCACGGAACGCGGGATGGTGCGGCCCGGGTTTTTGACTTCGTCGCCCAGGTAACAGACGTCGTAGTACCCGAGGAAATCATACAACCCCACGCGCGCCGCCGCACCGAGGCCGAGGAGGAATCCCGAACTAAAGGCCCAGGAATTCTGCGGGAAATCGAAGGCTTTCTTCGGATCGAAGTGCAGCGCACCCCCGACGAGCACGACGGCCACGGTAAGCAGTACCCCGATCCAGAGGATCACCATCATCCGCCCCAGATTGGCGATGGGCCGCCAGAGCAGCGCGATGTTCAGGATGCCGAGGGCGATCACCACCGCGCCGCCCTTCACCGTCAGCGCGCCGGCGGCGGTCATACCCGGCCACAGGTAGTCGAGGTACTGGGCCACGCCGATGTAGCCGGAGGCGATCTCCATGGGACCGCTGAGGATGAACTGCCAGATGAACAGGAAGGCCATGAGGCGGCCCCAGGTCCGGGGACCAAAACCCTCGCGGAGCCACCGGTAGGTACCGCCGGAACCGGGCAGGGCCGCGCCAAGTTCGCTCCAGACGAGGGAGTCCGGCAGCGTGATGGCGAGCGCCACGAGCCATCCGAGCAACGACTGCGGTCCGCCTAGCGCGGACATCAGCAGCGGAATGGTGATGAACGGCCCCACGCCGATCATGTTCGCCATGTTCAGGGCCGTGGCCGGGAGCACAGTGAGCCGGCGCTCCAGATGGGGTTCCGCCCCGGGAGTCGTGTTCGGAGTCTTGGGGACGGAATTCACGGGCTGCGTCGACTCAGAGGTATTTCGCCAAAAGTGGCTTCAACGCCTTCTTGGTGGCCGCCGGCCACAGGGTCCGGTCGGTCATGATGGCGTTCTGCAGCGCGTGGTGGCAGGGCCAGTCGGCGACCTGCGGAATCTGCGGCAGCACCTCGGCGATGATCGCCTGCGCGGTGGCGGCATTGCGCTTGAGATTGGCGATCACCATTTCGACCGTGACGTGCGCTTCGTCCGTCTTCCAGCAGTCGTAGTCGGTCACCATGGCCATGGTCGCATAGGCAATCTCGGCTTCACGGGCGCAACGAGCCTCACCGAGATTGGTCATGCCGATGACGTCGAATCCCGACCGGTGATTGAGCTGCGATTCAGCCCGGGTGCTGAAGGCGGGGCCCTCCATGTTCACGTAGGTGCCGCCGTTGTGGACCCGTGCCTTGCAGGCTTTGGCGGCCTTGAGGAGCAGGGCGCGGAGCTCCTCGCAGATGGGATCGGCAAAGGCGATGTGGGCCACGATGCCTCTGCCGAAAAAAGTGTGCTCGAGGTCGCGTTTGGTGCGGTCCACGAACTGGTCAATCAGCACGAAATCGCAGGGCTTGTACTGCTTCTGAAGCGAGCCGACGGCGCTGGCACTGAGGATCCACTGGACGCCGAGCGACTTCATCGCCCAGACATTGGCGCGGTGATTGAGTTCGGTGGGCAGGATGCGGTGTCCGCGGCCGTGCCGGGGGAGGAACACCACCCCGCGACCGCGAAGGACTCCGGTGAGGAATTCGTCGGAGGGGTCGCCGAACGGGGTTTTCACCTGGACCCATTTCTGCCGCTCAAAGCCTTCGATATGATACAGGCCGCTGCCGCCGATGATGCCAATTCGTGGGGTGGAGTTCTTCATGTTCCGTGCTGCCCCGCAGGGCTTGCGGGGATGCGCGCGCAGTGAACGGGCTGCGCGCGTCCAAGGCAAGCCGCTTGGTGATCCTTTGTGCCAGCAGGAGCCGCGGGGCGCCTGCTCAGAGGAAGTCGTGCTCTTCGGGACGAACCACCAGCACGGGGCAGGGGGCGTGCCGCACGATCTTTTCCGCCACGCTGCCGAGCAGGGCGTGCTGCAGTCCGGTGTAGCCGTGGGTGGCTACCACGATCAGGTCGGTTTCCTGGGCTTTCGCGGCATCCACCACTTCCTTCCAAGCGCGACCGATCCGCACCTGCGACTGCACGGGGACCGTCGCACCGAGTTCGGTTCCGAGCTGTTTGAGCCGGCGTTGGAATTCGGCGAGACGCATGTCCTCGGCCTCCTGCGGCTCGATCGGCATGTACCCAAACTCAACCGGATACATTACCGGTTCGATGACGTGGAGGAGCGTCAAGGTGGCGCCGAACTGTTCGGCAAACGGCCGTGCGTAGCGTATCGCCTTCTGACTCGGGGTGGAAAAATCAACGGGTACCAGAATCTTCCGGAGCTTGAACCGTATCGGCGCGAGGTCGATGACCGGTGCGCTGGCCACGCGGTGGCCGGCGTTGTCGGTGACCACGAGGCGTGCGCTGGAGCGGACGGAACGCCGTGGCGAAGGGGTGGGCTTTGTGGGTTTCATGGGAACACTGGGAATGGGGTTGCCGGGGGCGAATTCAGACGGTGGGCGGGGTGGAGGGGTGGCTTGGATTGGGGATTTCCAGCAGGGAATTCACCCCTCCGAAGGGATTGGGAATGGAGGTGGGGTTCCCTGGATCGGGCATCCAGCGTCCGTCGGCTACGAAGAGGTATTCATGCAACCCCGGCGGGAGCAGTAGATCCTTGTACCAGCCCCCGGAGCGCGACTCGATCATCGGGAACATGGCGGGATGCCACGCATTGAAACTCCCGGCGATGAACACCTCGTGCGCCTCCGTGACCGGGAGCTTGAACCGGATCCGCCGGGCTCCGGAAACCACCGCTTCGCCTCTGGATCGGATCGGATTCGGCTCTTTGGATTTGGGTCTGTGGGATTTCATACGCCTTCTCCACTTCTCGGGAGCGACGCTGGATCCACGAGTTGAGGTCCGCAAACCGCGGATTGTCCAAGCAGACCCCGATTTTGGGAAACGCGGAAGCGCTCAACTCGGGCTGGGCAGACTGGCGGTTTCGTTGCATTCTTTGCCACCATGAAGGAACCCCTGCGACCCACCGCAGCGAATCTCGCGCACCAGCCCTTTTTCCGGGGCATGACTTGGAACCATTTGGAAACCCTGGCCAGCGTTTCAGGGCGTACCGCCTACGAGGGGGACACGCTCCTGTTCCGGGAGGGCGAACCCGCGGATTACTTCTTCTGCCTGCTCAGTGGCAAGGTGGCGATCGAGTCCGTTTCGGAAGGAAAGAGCCTCCAGCTCCAGGTTCTCGAGGCAGAAGACGTCCTCGGGTGGTCATGGCTGTTTTCACCCCATCGCTGGCATTTTTCCGCCCGGGCGCTCGAGCCGGTGACGCTTTTCTTTTTCGATGGAAAACAACTTCGCGAACGCTGCGAGGAGGATCCCGCTCTTGGATTTTCTCTGATGAAACGCGTGACGGTGGTGGTTTTGGACCGTCTCCAGGCGACGCGGCATCGTCTCGCGGTGATGCAGCAGGCGGCGGCCGGAATTCCCATCCGAATCGCACCGCTTGCCCCTTCCGACGAAGCCCACTAGGCTGAACTTGTGGCCACCAGCCGGTCCAATCCGCTCCTCGATCAGCTCTCCCAGTCCCAGATTTTCGCGGACTATCAAAAGGCATTTGGTGAAGCCACGGGGCTGCCGCTCTCCCTTCGGCCGGTCGAGGCCTGGCAACCGGTTCATCGCGACACCCCGAACGAGAATCCCTTCTGCGCGCTGATGGCAAAGACGAGCCGCACCTGTGCGGCCTGCCTCGATGTGCAGGAGAAGGTGGCCGAGAATCCCGGCGCGGGTCCGCGCACCGTCACCTGTTTCGCCGGATTGAGCGACACCGCCATCCCTTTGCGCTTTGGGCATGAGTTGGTGGGTTTCCTCCAGACTGGGCAGGTATTTCTCGCCCAGCCGAATCGCGACAAGTTCGACCGCACCGCGCGGCAGTTGCTCGACTGGGGCCTGAAGACGGACTTGGGAAAGCTCGAGGATGCGTGGTTCCACACCCGGGTGTTGAAGCCCGACCAGTACCAGGCAATGGTGCGCCTGCTCACCATCTTTGCGCAGCATCTGTCGATCGTCGGCAATCAGATTCTGGTTGCCGGACAGAACGCGGAGCCGCCGGTGATTACGCGCGCCAAGGCGTACATCGCCGCTCATCAAGACGAACCCCTCTCTCTCGGCGCGGTTTCGAAGGCGGTTAACACCAGCAGCTTTTATTTCTGCAAGCTGTTCAAGAAGGCCACCGGACTCAACTTCACCGACTACGTGTCACGGGTTCGGGTGGAGAAGGCGAAGAACCTGTTGCTCAATCCGAACGCCCGCGTCAGCGAAGTGGCGTACGAGGCAGGATTCCAGTCGCTGACCCATTTCAACCGCATCTTCCGAAAGGTGGTGGGTGAATCTCCCACTGAATTCCGCCGGCAGCTGCCTTCGAGCTGAGGCGCCGCCGTCCGTCCTGTGAGTTGTGTCCACGCCAGCGATTCCGGAGCGGCTTGGAAACCGATGGCGTTGCGGGCGCTCTGCTGCACGACCGGCGCCCTCGCCGGATGGTTGCTCCGCGGTCACTCCGCGTCTGCCACGCTGATTGCCTACGCCGCCGCGTACGGCTGCGGCTCCTGGGATCTCGCCCAGGTGGTCCTGGAGGATTTCCGGGAATTCCGCTTCAATACCGAATTCCTGATGCTGCTGGTGGCCATAGGCGCTGCCGGCCTGGGGGCGTGGGGTGAAGGCAGCCTGCTGCTCGTCCTGTTTTCCTCGTCGCGCGCCATGGAGGTGTATGCCGCAGGACGCACCCGCCGGGAGATCGACGCGCTGCTGAAGGGAGCCCCCAAGACCGCTCGTCAGCTGCAGTCCGGATCTGCGGGCGCGGATGACGTCGAGACGGAGGTTCCAGTGGAGGCATTGCAGCCCGGACAACGCCTTCGCGTGACGGCCGGGGAGCAGGTGCCGGTGGATATTGAAATTGTCCGCGGACAAAGCGCCTGCGACGAATCCACGCTCACCGGCGAATCAGAGCCGGTTTCCAAATCGCCCGGGGACACGGCGTTGGCGGGCACGCTGAACCTCTGGGGTGTGCTCGAGGGCCGGGTGCTCCGCGGCGCAGGCGACAGCGCGTTGCAGCGCATCATCCGCCTTATCCATGAAGCCCAGCAGCAAAAGGCGCCGACCCAGCGCTTCACCGACCGCTTCGGCACGCGCTACACTGCCGGCGTCCTCGTCGCTTGCGTGGCGGTGTTCCTCGTCGCGTGG
>JANXMD010000619.1 GCA_025354845.1 Verrucomicrobiota bacterium
GTGGTGGGTGGGATCCTCGCCCTGTGGATCACCTCGATTCCTCTCAGCGTGAGCGCCGCCATTGGGTTTATCGCGTTATTCGGCCAAGCGGTGCTAAACGGAGTGGTGATGGTCAGCTGCTTCAACCAGTTGATCGATGAAGGGGCAACCGCCTTCGATGCCGTTCAGAAGGGTGCCATGCTTCGCCTTCGAACCGTTCTGATGACGGCCATGCTGGCCATGCTGGGACTGCTTCCGATGGCGTTGAGCCATGGCATCGGTTCGGAAACGCAGCGGCCTTTGGCACTGGTAATCATCGGTGGCCTGCTCAGCGCTACGCCCCTGACGCTGCTGGTATTGCCGACCTTTTACCTGCTCTTCAACCGCGACACCGCGTCGGGGTCTGGACGTTCCAGGGCGGCTTCACCCCAAGAGCCCGCATGAGTAAGCCGTGGAAAGTCGCGGGACTCCTGTGGGAGTGAGTAAGAGGAATCCCGCTTGGCAATGTTCGTTCCAGCCGGTAGCCGCCCGTGGGGCATGCAAGAGATGAAGTGCCTCAATTCCACTTCGTGAAGCTGCCGGCCTAGGGATCATTCCCTGCCGGGCAGTGGTCTGTCCCACCTTGAGACAGGATTGACCGCCGGTTCGTTTGGTCACCAGCAGGTTTGAGGGAGGAGATTATAGCCAGTGCGCCGACGACGTCATACGACCAGCGAGAGCGCCGAGCACCAGGCCAGGTTGGTGTCGGGAATCCTTTCGGAGGATGCAACATGTCAAAGGATCAGACCCAGACGCTCTCGGACCGCCAATGCAGGATTGAGTGATGCGGCTCAAGCGCGCTCCTTCCGAAAGCTCCAACCGCGTGCATTGACTCGGCCGACTCGCGGCAGCACTGTGACAAGCGCCGCAGAAATGCACCAACGTCTTGAACGTCCCATTTAAGCCTTTATGCCACTGACGCGGAGCGAGCAGTTGGTTGCCTTGAGTGATCTTCTCGCCGCACGACGGGAGGCCATCCTCACGGCCTGGCGCAAGCTGGATCGCGCAGATCCCGAACAGAAGACAGGGCACGCCCTCACCCTGGGGCAATTCCTGGATCACGTTTCTGCCATTCTCGACGCCTATGAATTCAAATTGCGCTCTCGTCCGGGCGGAGCGGACGCCCGAGCAGCCGATGTTGATTCAGAGGAAGAAGGGGTGAAGCACGGGTTGCATCGTTGGCAGCAGGGTTACCGGTTGAAGGAGCTGATCAGCGAGTGTGGGCATTTCCAGATCTGTGTGTTCGAGGAGTTGGGCAACCTCTTTGCGGGACATCCGGAACTGGAGCACGCGACGCTGCTGGAGGCGCATCGCCAGTTGCTCCACCTGATCAACGACATCATCAGCGGCAGCGCCGCCCAATACGAGCGGATGCAGCAGGCGGAAGCCGGAACGCGCGTGCGCGACCTGATGAGTGCGCTGGCAGATGTGGATGAGATTGAGCGGCAGAGGGCCACGCTCATCCACCAAGCGGTTCACGATCTCAACAACGACGTGCTCGGCGTCAGCATGGCGGCAACACAGATCAGCCGGACCGGCATGGCGGAAACAGACCATGCGGAGTCGGCGGAGTTCCTCCAGCGGGCGGTTCAGGGGCTCAATTCGATGCTGGGTGAATGGATGGACCTGGCGCGGCTGGAAGCGGGCCAGGAAGATCGGGACATCGCCGAATTTGACACCGGCTGCTTGCCCACAGATCTGTGCGACATCAATCAGCCGTTCGCTCTTGAACGCAACCTGTTCTTGAAGTCGGAAGGACCGGCGCCGCTTCCTGTCGAAGGCGATGCGGAAAAAGTGCGGCGCGTGGCGAAGAATCTATTGGTGAACGCTCTCAAATACACTGACGCCGGCGGCGTGATCGTAAGTTGGGGCGAGGAGAAGGAGAATTGGTGGCTGATGGTCAAAGACACCGGACCGGGCATGTTGACCGAAGCGGGCACGTCCATGGCGGACGGTTTGCAAGAAGCCACCGCGAGCGCCAAGGAGTCCGACGAAAAGTCCGCTGCCATCGAAGGCGAAGCCTCCCATGTGTTGCCGCCCGAGGACACCACCGACGCAACCCGGCTCTCCCAGTATCAGCCCGGGGAAGGGATCGGACTTTCAATTGTGAAACGCCTGTGTGAGCTGCTTGATGCGAGTCTGGAAATCGCGAGCTCGGCGGAAGCGGGGACGACGTTCCGCGTCGTATTTCCGCGCCGTTACCGCCGGCCGGACTGATAGCTACTGATAGGAACCCGGATTCTCGACGCGCCGCGGAAAGGGAGATCCAGAGGCTCGCGCATCCTGGCCGCGCACGACTCCTCGTTCCCATCGCTGGCAAATCGCCTCAAAGTTTCCGAGGAGTCTGGGATTGGTTCAGTGGCGGTCATCGTACCCCTTGGAACCCGCTGCTTTCCGGGATCCGACCAGGAAGCTTCAATCCGTTTGAAATCAAGGTGTCCACCGCCGTGTCCGCGTCGTATTTCCTGAAAAGGCAGCGGGCGGTCCCACAGTTTGAAACAATTGTCCGCCAGTTCGTTTGGCCGCGAGCAGGTTTGAGGGGCTTGCACTCCTTCCCATCCGGAGTCGGGCCGCGGTGCTCTTCACCGCCACAGCGCGTCGTGCAGCCCTGAGGCGCGTTCGACGCGGCGTTCCACCGCGGCCCGCAGGATGGCAGGATCCGACCACACTTCCACGCCCGACCGTGCCCGGGTGATCCCGGTGTAGATCAATTCACGCGTCAGCAGCGGGGAGTCTCGCTCCGGAAGGATCATCAGCACCCGGTCGAGTTCCGATCCCTGACTCTTGTGGACCGTCATGGCGTACACCGTCTCGTGTTCTGGCAACCGCGCCGGCAGCAGCGCACGCGCGCCTCCCGAGGCGTCTGGGAAGTAGACGCGCAATTCACCGGCGGAATCGGGCAGGCAGATCCCGATGTCTCCATTGAAAAGTCGTAGTTCCGGTTCGTTACGCGTGATCAGCACGGGACGACCGGCGTACCAGATTCCAGTGCCAGAAACAAAACCGCCTTCCCTGAGGATGCCCTCGCACACTGCGTTGAGGGATTCGACACCATACGGACCGCGTCGAACGGCGGCCAGAATGCGGAAGTGTTCCACGGCCTTGAGTGCGGCGAGCGGATCGCGCTCCCGGCTTGCAGGGCCGAAGGCGGCGAGGACGGGTGCGCGAAGTTCGGCACGCAGCTGGGCGACCGACGGAAGCGGGTGCCAGGATCCGGTGGCTGAGGTGAGGTGCCGGAGCGTGTCTCCGGCACGACCGGCGTTCACCGCACGACTGAGTTCCGACAGGCCGGCTGCCGTGCCAAAGCGCCAGTTCCGACGCAGCTCCACGATGCAGTCCGAGAGCCCGGGCGTGGACTGGCTCGAGTCGACCTCGGACGCCGAGAGTTCGATCCCCAGCCTGGTGCCCACCTCGGCTGCAAGGGAGGCGGAATACCGTCGTGACTCCGTTCGACCGCAAAGTTCACCCAGCACATTGCCCGCCTCGACCGATGCCAGTTGGTCTTTGTCGCCGACCAGGATCAACCGCGTCCCGGGGCGTAGGGCCTGGATGAGTCGGGTCATGAGGGCGAGATCCACCATGCTGGCCTCGTCCACGACCACCACGTCCGCCGATAGCGGATTGTCCGCGTTGTGGCGGAATGCGGGTGAGTTTGGAATCGAGCCCAGCAACCGGTGCAGTGTGGTGGCAGCGGCAGGAAGCTGAGATTTGAGGGCGTCAGAGCAAGGAAGGTCCGTCCGTGCGCGCTCGATGGATTCAGCGATTCGCGCGGCGGCTTTTCCGGTGGGGGCGCAGACCGCGATCTCAAGCGGGTGCGGTTGGTTGGCTTCGAGCAGGGCTGCCAGCAGCCAAACCACAGTGCGGGTCTTGCCAGTGCCCGGGCCTCCGGTGATCACGGTCAACGGACGCGTCAGCGCCATCCAGGCGGCGAGCTTCTGCCAGTCGGGCCCACCATCGGCGGGTGGGAACAGGCGTTCCAGAATGGTTGCCGTCGCGTGGGCGCCTCCAGGGTTGGAAATTCGGAGCGGAATGCGGTGCCGGAGCGCTGCGGCGAGGTGCTGTTCGTGCGTCCAGTAGCGGTGCAGATACAATCGGTTCGCCGTGTCCAGGATGAGCGGGGCAAACTCTCCGGGCGCACCCACCACGCCGCTTGCCTTCAACGCGGCCGTCCAGGAATCAAGAGGCGGAAGGAGCGTCGCACCGGTCTCGCTCCCAGCCTCCACGCCGCACTCGTGCAGAGGCCGTCCCGCGACCGACGGGAGCAACAGACAGGTGTGTCCCTCGGTGCGGCGGCGACTTGTGAGGGCGGCGGCGAGGACCAATTCCGGGCCCGACTTTGCGGCCAGTTCGTGGAGCAACCTCGCGAAGTGAACGTCGAGCTCGGTGAAGCCCTCGGCGCTCGGCGAAAGTCCGGGCAGTGCCGTGGTGCTCAAGGGATCACCTCCGGGAATGCAGGAAAGAGCAGGGCGCCGAGATCGCGGATGAGCGCGTGCGGCGGTCGATCGGCAAACACGCCGCGTCCTGGGTGCGCCGGATCGATGCCGCGCAGAAAGAGATAGCGGACGCCGCCGAAGTCCCGGTCGTAGTCGTACGTGGGAATCCGAAGCGCGAGCCAGCGATCCAGCGCGACGGTGTAGAGAAGGTACTGGAGGGGATACAGATTCTGGTTCATCTCGGCGTTCACTGCGTCGACCGTGTAGTCGGAGGCATCCGCACCGAGCCAGTTGGATTTCCAATCGACCAGCCACCACCGGCCTCCGGCTTGGAACACGAGGTCCATAAAACCCCGCATCACGCCTTCCACGGGGTTGAACTCGAGGCGGTCCAGTGATTTTGGGAACTCCCCGGGAAGATTCGATCCGTACCGCACCAGCAGGTTCCTCAGGTCGGACGCCGTAACGCGCCGAAGCGGGAAGCAGAACTCCAATTCGGTGAGCCGGCTGCTGCGTGCGACGCTGGCGAGATTCAGGCCTGCGTCTTCAGTCGACAGCGGGGCCGCGAGCGTCCGGCCGATCATTTCCGCCACGGTGGACTCGAAACGGGCTTCGATGCCGTGATCCCGCAGGAGGCGCTGAACCAGCGGGAGGCGTTCGGATTTCGGTGCGGCGAAATCCAGCTCCTCCAACAGTTGATGCAGGCACACGCCGGCGCGGGCGCCGCGCGGGAAGGCGTGGATGTCGTCGGGATCCCGCTGAACGGGCACCACCTGGGGCGCCACCGGAAGCGTGACGGTGTCATCGTGATCCGGCGCCTCGGAGCGATGTCCCGCGGTGAGCCAGGTGAAACTGGCGGCTCGCCAATCCTGGGTGAGCACTCGGGTAAACCGGCGCGGGGCGGCGGCGGATTCCGCTTCCCGCACCGGATTCCACGGGGTTGGATCGGGCGATCCGGGCCTGGAGATCTCGATTGCTTCACACGTTGATGCCAGTCGTTCCAGCGCGGTGCGGGTCCCGGCGGCGGTTCTCTCCGCGCCCCAGGCTTCGAGGGCGGCGACCGAATCCTGTGCAGCCGGGCCGGCGTTCGCGGAGTCCGGCAGAAAGAGCCAGGATGGGGCTGTGGTGCAGTCCTTGAAATGACCCCAGGCAACATAACACCGGTTGCGCGCCCGGGTGAGGGCCACGTAGAGGAGTCGCATGGACTCGGCGAGGCGCTCGCTGGTGGCGAGCGTCTCGTGACGATCTCGATCCGGGGAGCCGATATCCCCGATCATCCGTCCTGCCTCCAGTGGGTCGTGGCAGAGGACCAGTTTTGGGTCATCCGGATGGTTGCTCGACGTGAAGGCTGCGCCCTTGAGGAAGAACGGGCAGAACACGACCGGATATTCCAGGCCCTTGCTTCGATGGATGGTCACCAACTGGACCGCGTCATCGTCGCGCTCCAGGCGTAGGAGTTCCGCGTCGCCAGCATCCCCAGGATCGGCGCAGCGATGTGCCAGATGCTGGCACACGGCTGCGACACCGAGTCGGCGTTCCAATGCCACCGTATGCAGCAGTTCGGCGAGATGCAGCAGGTTGGTGAGGCGTCGTTCGCCGTCGGGCAGTGCCAGCCACCGGCTGCGCACGCGGCAGTCGCGGATCAATTCGCGGAACATCGGGAGGAATCCCGCCGTGTTCCAGCGTTCCGCCCAGGACTGGAAGCGTGCGATCCAGGCGGCCCAAGCCGATTCCTCGTCCTGCAGGGCGAGGAGGCTCACGCCGTCGAGGCCGAGGATGTCCCCGGCCAGTGCGGCACGGAGATGTCGCGGATGTGTGGGATCGGCAATCCCGATCAGCAGGGTGAGGAGCGTCTCCGCTTCGTCCGACTCAAATACGCCGCGCTGCGTCTGCTGGACGCTGGGTATCGAACGCCGGAAGAGCGCCTCCGCCACGCATTCAGCCTGCTTATGGCTCTCGACGAGCACCGCGATTTCCCGGGGGTGAAGAGGACGGTCCTGCACTCTCACGCCCGAGTCCGCGGAAAGCAGCCGGCAAATTTCCGACGCCGTGAGTTCTGCGAGTAGCGGTTCGGCCTGAGTCTTGGTGATCGGCGCGGGATCCTCGGATTCGAGGAACCAGAGTTGAAGTGGCGCGTGGAGCTGGCCGCGTTCGGTCAACGGCTGCGCATCGGCGCGCCCCGCCGCCTTCACCGGATGGAATTCGATTTCCGGAACGACGAACGGGGTGGACCGGTTTTGGAACAGGTGGTTCACCGCGCCGACCAGTCCGGATTCCGAACGCCAGTTGATCCCGAGCGTGTGGGACTGCGCGGCGCTGCGGGCGGCGGTGAGGTAGGTGAACACGTCGGCACCGCGGAATCCGTAGATCGCCTGCTTGGGATCGCCGATGAGGAACAGCCTCTGGTGCGGTCGTCCGAACAGCCGCCTGAAAATGCGCCACTGAACTGGATCGGTGTCCTGGAATTCATCGATCAGCGCCGCAGGAAAGGAATCCGCAACGCGGGAGGCAAGACGCTCCCCTGCCGTGTCCTCCAAGGCCGAGTCCAGCCGCGTGAGAAGATCGTCAAAGGACTGGATTTTGCGGGTTTGTTTGAGCGCTCGCAGCGCGGTCGCGGCCTCCTGCGAGAATTTCAGGATCCAAGCCGAATACAGGTGCGTTGCGAGCCTCACCAATTCCGCGCACCGCTCAAAAAACGCGTGTGAGGGCAGCGCGTCGTTGGGACGCCGCTTGTTCCGCTTCTCCTGGAAGGCCGATGGCGTTAAGGTCTTGAATACCTGGAAATCGCCTGCGCCGCCGG
This sequence comes from Verrucomicrobiota bacterium, assembly GCA_025354845.1. GTDB lineage: Bacteria > Verrucomicrobiota > Verrucomicrobiia > Limisphaerales > UBA9464 > CAIVQB01. Next base: position 7,252 of record JANXMD010000619.1, read on the forward strand.
TGCCCTGAAAGCACGCATCCAGCTGCACCCACATCGGCGCGAGGGCGGCGCTTCGATTGTAGGGGAGGTTTCCCCAGGCGATACCGTCGCCGAAGTTCGATCGAATCTCCTCGCGCCCCGACTGCCACAGCTTGGCGGCTTCGGTGAACACGGCTTCGATCCGGGCGCGCAGGTCGGAAAACGGAAGCGGGCCTGGATCGGCGCACAGCCGGATGCCTGGATGACGCTGCGTCTCCTCGAGAAGCCGACGCAGCCGTCCCGGCGACAACCCGGCGGCGCGTACCAAGCCTGATTCTGCGGAACCGGCAGCCTCGAAGGCTTGGCGCCACCAGTCGGCCACCACTTCTTCGAGCAAAGGCCGCACGGACGGCAAAAGCTCCACATCGAACAAACTGCCGCTTTCGAAGGCGCGATCCGAGAGAACGCGCTGGCAGAATCCGTGGATGGTGCGGATGGGCGTTTCGTCGAATCCCGCGAGCGCCTGTTGCAGGGTGGCCCGGGCGTGACGGAATTCGGGGTCAAGCGTTCCCAGACGCTCCCGCAGGGCGAGGAACAGCGGATCGGTGGAGGTCGAGTCGGGGCCGAAGGCAACGATGGCTTCCGCGAGTCGGTCACGCAGACGCCCTCGGAGCTCTTCGGTCGCAGCTTCGGTATAGGTGACGATGAGCAGGTTTCGATGCGAAATCCCGTGCTCCAGCAGGAGTCGCACGAACAATCCCGCGAGTGTGAAGGTCTTTCCCGTTCCGGCGCTCGCTTCGAGTACGGTGATGCCAGGTCGAAGCGGGGTGGACGGCAGGTCGAACAAAGACGGGCTCATGCCTTCTCCTCTCGGGAATGCGAGTGAATCGGGCCAAACACGGTTCGGGCCAGTGTCACGAATTCCTCGTTCAACGGATCGGCTTCGTGCCGGAAACACAGGCGGTAGGCCGCATCAACGGATTCCCCATCACTCTGCGATCGCTCGTCGCCCTCCCACGCCACGCGCGCCTGTTCCAACGGCGTCTTCTTCGAGCGCGACGACTCCTTGCGTTCGGCGTCGACGAGGGCTGCCGCCGTCTTCGGAAACAATCGCAAGGGCTGCTGGAGTCCGAGCCAGTACAGGTCGAGCAGGGTTCGCAGGATCGGGCCAGCCTCGTTCAACCGATCCAGGTGCAGGGTCGCCTCCTCGGTGACCAGTCGGGAGCCGGATGCGGCATCCGAAGGCCGGGCGAACTGCCAGCAGGCGTGCGCGATCCAGAGGCGCAGGGTGTCGGATGCCCTGCGGCGCCCGCATCGAAAGTGGAGCAGTCCGCCGTCCCGCTGCGGAACGATCGATCCCACCAGTCGAAACGGGCCAACCTCCACGTCCACGGATTCGCGTCCGGCCGCGGAAGGCTGACCGAGGCGCAGGAGGAATTCCTCCGCACGAATCCGGTGTTCGTGGTACTCGAGTTGACCCGATTTGCCGTGGGGAATGCGCCCTTCCGCGGTAAGCCGCTGAGCGATCCGTTCGGGATCGCGGCCGGCCAGCCGATCCGAAACCCAATCGGCGCGGAGGTTGAATGAATCGAGGGTGTCGAGCAGCAGAGGTTCCTGATCTTCGAGCAAATCGTGCGTTCGCTTCGGATCCAGCAGGAAGCGATCGCGCAGGAAGAACTTCGCGGGATTTGCGAAGAAATCCCCGAGCTGCTGCAGGGTGACGCGCCGGCGCTCGGGTGGCAGTTCAGGCAGCCGGGTCGACAGAAAGGGACCGCGGGAAACGCGCGCCTGCTGAGTGGTGCGGGCGGCGACGGAGTTTTCCACCGAGTACGAGAACAGCGGCGACTGGCGGCCTCCGCCGGGGCTGGATTCAAAATAGGCCGGACTGAAGGCGTGCAACCGGTGCCTTACGGTGAGATAGGATCGGCTCAACGAGCCCTTGCCCTCAGGCGGGCAGTACCGTTCGTCGAGGAAATCGAATAGCTCGCTCACCACCACGCTGGGTGGGATCGGGCGATTATCTCGTTCGCTCTGGCCCACATGACTCAGGTGGAGTCGTTCGCCCGCGCTGATGAGCGTTTCGAGAAAGAGATACCGATCGTCGTCACGCGTGGAGCGATCGCCCAATCGTGGCGCGATGGCCATGAGATCCAGACTCGAATGCGGAGCCTGACGGGGGAACGAACCCTCGTTCATCCCCAGAAGACAAATTACCCGGAACGGAATGCTCCGCATCGGCTTCAACGCGCAGAAGGTCACACCGCCGGTCAGGAATCCGCTGCCCTGGGTGTCCTCCTCAAGTGCGGCCGTCAGCGGCTCCAAGACCACGGCGAGTTCAACGGACTCGTCCAGCGTCGCGGATTCCATCGGAGTCCGCATTCCGGCGATGGCGCGTCGAACTGGGGACAGCTCCGCGTCGGCATCTGCGTGGGCAGCGACACCGGCCATCCCGCGTGCATTGGACTGCGGTGCCCCGAAAAACGTGTCCAGGATCCGCAGGAGTTCGGGAATCCAGTCGACCGGAGTCCGAAGTTGTTCCAGAGATTCAAGGCTGGAAAACAGGTGTCCCAAGAATGAGGCGAAGCGTCCGAGCACCTGGGTGGGGGTTCCTTCGATCCCGGCGTAGGGCAGGATGCCGGCGAACAGCTCAGCGTCGCCCTCGGATGAAGCCATGGCCTGACCGAGCAGCAGTCGGCGAAGACCCGCCCGCCAGGTGTTGGCGTCAGTCGCCGGTAGGCCCAGCGCGGCGCGGTGGCTGGCATCGCGTCCCCAGTGAATTCGCGTGTCGGTTACCCAGTGGCGGATGAGACCCAGATCCGATTCCGCTAGCCCGAATCGGGTTCGCACGGCGGCGCATTCCAGCAGGTCGAGGATTTCCGGGGCCTCGGCTCGACCGTGGGCGAGCCGCAGGAGATGCAGGAAGGTTTCAACGGTCTGTCCCGATTGACACGGCCCCCGGTCGGCGAGGCTGTACGGGATCCGCTCGCGTTCCAATTCCGGCGCATCGAAGACGGCCTGGATGCGTGGCGCGTAGGCGTCGAGATCCGGCGTCATCACCAGCACGTCGCGCGGCGTGAGGGTCGGATCGTTCTGAAACCAGTCGAGCAGCTGATCGCGCAGTACCTCGAGCTCGCGTATCGGACTGTGGCAGACATGGAGGCGGACCGAGTCGTCGTCGGCAGCGACGGTCGAACGAATGGACTCCTCCGGACCTTCGAGGTCGAGCAATCCCTGCTGAACGCGCTGCAGCAGTCGATCCCCGGCCGGGCGGGCGAACACGGCGTGTTCCTCAGGGTTGCATTGCTCGTAAATGAGCTTGATGAAATCGCGGCCGAGCGGCCCGAGGGATTCCAGCAGTCGATGGCTCGAATCGAGGTGCAGCTCCGGTCCGTCGCCAGCGCGGAGCCCGGATTTTCGCAACAGGCGTTCGCGTTCCCGGCCGGTGGTGACGTCGCCCCACCACGGCTCGCACGGCTGGAGCAGGAAGCAGTGCACGTCGCGGGTTTGCGCGATGCGATTCAGGACATCGAGGTACAACGGGGGCAGGGCCGAGATGCCAAATAGCGCGATGCGGTCGGGCAGGGGATCCTCATTGGGTTCCGGCATCGGATCCGCCAGGGCCGCGTGTCGCTGCGCGGGATGCGTGCCTCCGGTCTCCTCCGTGATGCAGCGCCACAGGGTCGCCTGCCAAGTGCCATCGGGCTCGGAACAACCGGCATCCCAGGCGCGGATCAAATCTGGGCGGAACACCAGATACTGATCGAACAAGTGCGCCAGCCGGCCGGCGAGTTGGAGGCGCTTGCGTCGATCGCCTCCGGCCAAATACCGCCTCACCTCGTCGAAGGCTGCGTCGGAAGGCGGTTCCTTCAGCAGGCGAAAAAGGCGCCAGTGAAGGGTATCGCGGTCGTAGGAGAGATCGGGGAATGCGTCCCCGCGGCCGCGGTGGAGGATCCGATCGACGAACGCCCGCGGAAACGGGAATTCGACATGCGCGCAGACCCCGAGCCGGCGGGCGAGTTCGAGCTTCAACCAGCGGGCCATGCCGAGGCTCTGCACGACGATCGCCTCGGGTACGAACGGGGAATTGGCCGGTGTTCGCAGCACCGACGCGAGCTGGTCGGCAAGGCGGTCGAGGCGATTGCTGGTGTGGAGATGGAAACTCACCGGTGGCCCTCAATGGAGCGGCGTTGCCCAGGGTCGGGAAAGGAGGAAATGCATCCGGAAGCGAATTCGCTTTCAGTGGACCCGCGGTTGCCGGTTTGATCCCTCCCGCAAGCGCTTGCAGCGGATGAACGCGTCCCCGTCCCATTCTCACACTCCGTCTCACTCCAGTGCCGCGCCGGGATCGTCCCGGCCGGGACAGGCAGTGTCGTTTCTCAAGAGCCTCGACTACTCGGTGGTTCAACAGTGCATGCACTGCGGCCTGTGCCTGCCGACCTGTCCGACCTACGACGCCACCAAGCTGGAGCGCAATTCGCCGCGCGGGCGCATCGCGCTGATGCGTGCCATCGCCGATGACCGCCTCGAAGCCAGCAAGGCGTTTGCCGACGAGATGTATTTCTGTCTTGGCTGCCTCGCGTGCATGACGGCGTGTCCCGCCGGTGTGAACTACGCCGAGCTGTTCGAAGCCGCGCGCGCCGAGGCGGAGCGCACCCGCGTGCTGGCCTCGCCCAAGCGGTCGCTGATTCGGGCCTTCACGCTGCGCTGGCTGTTTGACGACCTTCAGCGACTGAAGCTCCTCGGTTTGGGCATGCGGCTCTGGCAGACCACCGGATTGCAGGCCGCCCTCCGCGCCAGCGGCGTGCTGAGGCTGATGCCGCGACGATTGCAGGAGTTGGAGGCCATGACTCCGGTGGTGGAGGAGGCCTTTTCCTGCGATCTCATCGAGCCCGTGACCCCGCCCGCCGGAGCCCATCGTTACCGCGTGGCCATGCTCACCGGCTGCGCCCAGGACCTGACCTTTGCCACCGTGAACCGCGACACGGTCGAGGTGCTGGCTCGCAACGGGTGCGAAGTGATCACACCCGCCGACCAGAGCTGCTGCGGATCCCTGCACGCCCACAACGGCGAGTGGGCCCTGGCTCAGGGCCTGGCCCGCAGGAATATCGACCAGTTCCCTCCCGGGCGGTACGACGCGATCATCACCAACGCTGGCGGCTGTGGATCGCACCTCAAGCACTACTCGCACCTGCTTGCCGACGATCCGGTTTACCTGCCTCTGGCCCAGGAATGGGATCGGAAGGTGAAGGACATTCACGAATGGCTGGGACAGATCGGAATCGCCGCGCCCCAGCCTGCGGCCCCGGGAGGAGCCTCGACGGTGGTGACCTACCACGAATCCTGCCACCTCTGCCACGGACAAAAGATCACCGCCCAGCCGCGCCAGTTGTTGAAGGCGATTCCCGGAATCCAGTTGGTGGAGTTGCCGGAGTCCACGTGGTGCTGCGGGAGCGCGGGCATCTACAACCTGACCCAGCCCGAGATGGCGGGGCAGCTCCTGGACCGCAAGATGACCCACGTGATTTCCACCAAGGCCACGGTCGTGGCCACGGGAAATCCGGGATGCCTCCTGCAGTTGGTCACTGGCTGCAAGCAGCGCGGGGTGGATCTGCGGGTGGTGCATCCAGTCACGTTGCTGGCGGAGGCGTATCGGGCGAGCGGTGCCAAGTGAAACGGTTGAACGGTTGAAGCGTTGAAGGAGCAGGAGGGAACGGCGGCCCGGCGGCGCCCCCTTTTGCGGCTCCGCATATGTGGTCCGTCGTGGGCCTAGGCGTACACCCCCGCCTCATTTCCCAGCGCCATCGGCGCGGCATCGTTGTAGAAACGACACCAAACGAATCCGAAGCCCCGTCAGGGGCGACATCCTCCGCTCAACCTGCTCAGACGATGCCGCCCTGTTCCGAGGCTCAATCGTATTGCGGAGAACGGTTCTACACAGATTGCGCACCTACGGCGCTCCTGACTGGGGCGTGCCTCCCGTTCCGATGCGCACCGTGGCGCTCAGCATCCCGCCGTCCTCAGACGGTTCCGAGTGAGCGTGGAATATCCCGTCAGGTGAGTCGGCCGCGTATTCGTCGGACATCCTTCGCGGGCTCTAATGCTGAATTTGACGCTGGCCACCTCAGGGGCGAGCGGTAGCGTCTCCTCCAGAAACCCCGAACTTTCGCCCATTCCCATGCGCCCCCTTCAGTCCCCCAGTGTCGCCATGGCGATTGCCTGTCTCATCGCCATGTTTTCCGCCTCCAGCGCGCCCGCGCCTGCTGGAGGAGAACCCGGGCCGCATCGGCAGTTGCCCAGGGTCATGCACGGGACAATGACGGAGTTGCCGCGCGTCACGGTCGGGATCCAAGAAGGTGACTTCTCTGGGAAAGACAATCGGGTGCTTCAGGCGGCTGTGGATTATGTGGGATCGCTCGGAGGCGGGGTGGTGGAGATTGGCGATGGCGAATTCCAGATGCGGGATTCGCTCCACCTGAGGGCCCACGTGACGGTGCGCGGCCACGGCGCAAAAACCATCCTCAAGAAGGCCAGGGCCGCGTCGTCCGCGCTCGAACTCGACGGCGACTTCGGCGAGGAGCAAATCACGGTTAAGAAACCCGAGGGCTTTGCCGTGGGCGATGGCGTCGCCGTCTGGGACAATACGTCCTACGGATTCCATCGCACGGTGGCCCGCATCACTGGTCGCAACGGCAATACCTTTTCCTTGAGCGTGCCGCTTATCTCCGACTGCCTGGTCGGCGGTGCTGCCGTGGCGGCCACGGTGTATCCGGTTATCAGCGGCCAGGACCTCGACGGCGTGCGGGTCGAGTCTCTAACCATTGAAGGCAACCAGGCGGAGAACGTGAATCTCGACGGGTGCCGCGGCGGAGGCATCTATCTGTATCGCTGTTCCGGTGCGGTGATCGACCACTGCACGGTGCGCCATTATCACGGCGACGGCATCAGCTTCCAGCAGAGCAACGACGTCACGGTCACCGGATGCGTCAGCGAGGGAAACGTATCGCTCGGCTTCCATCCCGGAAGCGGATCGCAGCGGCCGGTGGTGCGGGACTGCATCGCCCGCGGGAATGGCGATGACGGCCTCTACCTGTGCTGGCGGGTGAAGAACGGAGTGTTCGAGGGCAATACGCTGGAGGGCAATGGACGCTACGGCATCAGCATCGGCCATAAGGACACCGACAATCTCCTGCGGAACAACAAGGTCTTGGGCAATGGTTCCGATGGCGTGTTCTTCCGCAATGAGTCCGGCGGCATGGCGGGTCACCGCAACCGGATTGAAGACAACCTGATCGAAAACAACGGCGCCAAGGAACCGGCCGCCGGCATCCGGGTGCGGGGTGAGACGCGGGATCTGGTGTTTAAGGGCAACACGATTCGCGACACGCGCACTGGCGAGGCGCGGCGTCAGACCGTGGGCATCCGCTTGGACGAGCAGGTGGGTGGGGTCACCACAGACGGAAATCGCATTGACGCGATCACCGAGCTGGAGGATCGCCGGGCCGCACGCTAGACGTAGGTCGGTTGATCCGGCTCAGTCTCGGAAATTGACGAATCCCACCGCCACCGGGAAGTCGTGTACGCGAACGGCGGCGATCACTTCCTGGAGATCATCGCGGTTTTTGCCGGTCACTCGCAGTTCGTCGCCCTGGATTGCCGCGGTCACCTTGAGCTTGCTGTCGCGGATGAACTGGCTGATCTGCTTGGCGGTCGGGCCGTCGATACCCTGCTTGATGAGAATCGACTGCCGCGCGTGACCCAGCGGGGACAGCTCAGCCTCCTTGCGGTCGATGCTCTTCATGCTGATACCGCGTTTGGCGAGCTTGCCGATCACGATCTCCTCCAACGCCTTGATCTTGAAAGCGTCCAACGCCTTCAACTTGATCTCGGACTTCTCCAGCACGATTTCCGCGCCGGATCCCTTGAAGTCGAATCGCGTGGCCAGCTCCTTCTGGGCTTGGTTCACGGCGTTCTCGATCTCCATCGAATTCACCTTTGAGACAATGTCAAAGCTCGGCATGGGCCAAGGCTAGCGCGCCGGTGCGGGATGGGAAGGGTGTTCCGACGGCCGCCCTAGCCTACTAGGCGAGAGTTAACCGCGGAGGCGCAGAGGCGCTGAGAGACTCAGGGAAGGGGATGGCAGTCCGCAGGTCCCGGAGTGCGGCAGTCCTCTGCCGCTCTGGCTGGGAACGGGATGCGGAAGAACGCGACGTCTGGTCCTGCACCGAGGTCCGCGAGTCGAGAGCGCGAGAGGACTCGCGCACTCCAGGACGCTACCGCGCTTATCCACAACCGGATGGAAACCTCCCCAAGCGATGGACTCCGAACGGTCCCGGAGTGCGGCAGTCCTCTGCCGCTCTGGCTGGAAACGGGATGCGAAAGAATGCGGCATTTGGTCCCGCAACGAGCTCCGCGAGTCGAGAGCGCGAGAGGACTCGCGCACTCCAGGACGCTGCCGCGCTCATCCACAACCGTGTGGAAACTTCTCCAAGCGATGGACTCCGAATG
>JANXMD010000657.1 GCA_025354845.1 Verrucomicrobiota bacterium
CATTCGCTTTCGCTCCGGCGTCCTGACTTGGCGTTGAATCCGCTGCTGGCTTGGCAGTGGACGGGACGCTGGTTCACTGCCGCATCTGCTGCGGCGGTGGCTATGCTCTTTTTCACTCTTGTTCCCAGGCTACCCAACGGCCGCGATCGGCGGGCGTTGGGGCTGTTGGTTGTGGTCCTGGTGGGGTATCTCGGAGTGTGGCCCTCCTTTTCGATAGCCGGGGTTCGGGATCGGCTGGCGACGATGGCGACAATCGTTCCGCCAGATGGCGTTTGCCGTCAGAGCACTGAGTATACCTGCGGCCCTGCTGCTGCGGTGACGGGGCTTCGGGTCCTTGGGATTCGTGCTGAGGAAGGGGCCCTCGCGTTGCTGGCGGGAACCAGTCCGGCAACCGGCACCCCGCCGCAAACGCTTGCCCTGGTGTTGAATCAGCAATTCGGATCCCGCGGCCTACACGCCGAACTGCGCGGATTCCGTTCGGTCGAGCAGTTAACTAAAGATGATTTTCCGATGCTGGTTCTAGTTCGGTTCAGCTTTCTTCTGGACCATTGGCTCGTGTTGACGGGCATGGGCCCGAGCGGCTTTAGAGGGGGAGATCCACTTTCGGGACCGATTCAGCTGACAAAGGAAGACTTGGAGGGACGGTGGCGCCGGGTCGCCATCGTGCTTCGACGGACGGCGTGGTGACGTGGTGAACGGGTAGCACTCAAGGGATATTGGTTTCTTCCTCGATCTTGCCGACTTTTTCTTGGATGGAATCGGGAGGGACGGCAGGGTTTCGGAATGAGCTCCACCTCCTCGTCGCCGCGTCCTGCGGAAGCCCCGGCCTCGCAGCGGCTCATGTCGCTCGATGCGCTTCGTGGCCTGGACATGTTTTTCATCGTGGGCATGGAGGAGGTCTTCGAGGCCTTGTCCGAGATGTTCCCCATGGAGCCGACGCTCAATAACCGGCTGCAGCATGCGCCCTGGGCCGGGTTCCATTTTTACGACCTCATCTTCCCACTGTTCGCGTTCATCATCGGCGTGTCGCTGGTATTTTCGCTATCCAAGGCGGTCGTCACCGAGGGCAAGGGACCAGCCTCGATCAAGATCCTGAAGCGGACGGTGATCCTCATCTTCCTCGGCATCCTGACCTATCGTGGCATCGCGGATGGCGTGGACCGGATTCGTCTTCTGGGCGTCCTGCAGCGGCTCGCCCTTTGTTCGTGTGGTGCCGGACTGGCCTTCGTGTGGTTGAACAAAAAGGGGCTAATCGCGCTGACCGTCGGCCTCCTGCTGGGCTATTGGGCGCTGCTGACCTTTGTGCCGGTGCCGGGATTTGGAGCCGGCGACTTCACCGAGGGACACAATCTCACCAACTACGTGGACAAGATGTACCTGCCGTTCCGCAAGTGGGACGGAGATCATGATCCCGAAGGCCTGTTGAGCACCCTGCCGGCGATCGCCTCCTCGCTGCTCGGCGTGTTCGCCGGGTTGCTCCTGCGCAATCCCAAAGTGGAACCAGCGCGCAAGGTGCGCACTCTGGTGATCTGGGGTGTGGCCGGCATCGTGGCGGCGCTGCTGTGGCATCTGCAGTTCCCGATCATCAAGAAAATCTGGAGCTCGTCGTTTGTCCTGCTGACCGCTGGCATCAGCTCCCTGCTGCTGGCCTTCTTCTACCAGATCATTGACGTCTCCAACCGTCGTGCTTGGTGCCAGCCGTTTGTGTGGATTGGCACCAACGCCATCACCATCTACCTCATCGCCCACGTGGTGAGCCTCGATAAATTGGCGGCGCGGTTCGTCGGTGGCCCAATCCAGAAATCGCTCGAGGGCACCCATCACGGGTTGGGGAATCTGCTGGTGGCGCTGTTGGGCGTGACCTTCTCGTTCCTCATCTGCCGCTTCTTCTATCAGCGGAAAATCTTCCTCCGGGTGTGAGGACTCGGAGAGTCTCAAGTCGAAAGTCGAAAGTCGGTGGGAAGCGAAGCGCCACACCACAATCGATACCGTGGCCGTGGCCTAAATCCGAAGCCCCGCACTTCAATTTTTCAACCCGAGCGGCAAACTCACCGTCGATTTTCGCAGTCGCCCGGGCCCACAGAGGTGTTGCCGCTGCCCTCTGCCACCGCACTCCACAGGGACCGACTTTCGACCTTCGACTTGAGACTTTCGACCCGTGTCCTCCCACGCTAGCTTGTGGGCGTGGAACTGCTCAATCCGCACGGCTCGTTCTGGAACTACATCCAGGGCTCGGTGAAGGCTGTCGGTCTCCGGTACTTCGTCTTTGCGGGGCTGGCTTGGTTGCTCGGATATGTCTTCTTCCGGCGACGTTGGGCGCATCGGAAGATCATTCCGGCGTTTCCCGAGGCTTCCGATCTGCGCCGGGAGATCTTGTGGTCGGTGTCCTCGGTGTTCGTGTTTTCGGTGGTGGGCGCGTTGACCTTTCTCGCATCGCACCGGGGCTGGACCCAGATGTACTGGAAGCTGTCGGATCACGGAATGGTGTGGTTCTTTGGCTCCATCGTCGCGGCCATTTTCATCCACGATGCGTTGTTCTATTGGTGCCATCGCTGGATGCATCAGCCGCGGTGGTATCGGTGGGTCCACCGGCTGCATCATGAATCGCGCAACCCATCTCCCTGGGCCTCGTATTCGTTTTCCTTTCCCGAGGCGGTGATCCAGGCGCTGGTCTTCCCGGTGGTGGCCCTGCTGGTGCCGATCCATCCCTTCGCCTTCGCGCTGTTCATGCTCTGGCAGATCCTCTTCAACGTGCTGGGGCACACCGGATACGAGTTTCATCCCCGCTGGCTCATGGATTCGCGTTGGGGACGGTATCTCAACACCCCGACCAATCACGTGCAGCATCACGAGCGGATTCGGGGCAATTTCGGCCTATATTTTAATTTTTGGGATCGGTGGATGGGGACGAACCATCCGGAGTACGAAAACCGCTTCCGTGAGGTGACGAGTCGGCCACGTCCGGTTGCCGGATGAGGGAGGTAACCGCGGAGACGCGGAGACGCGAGGTTCGGAGATGGGAGATGGGAGATGGGAGATGGGAGATGGGAGATCCTCGGGTTGAAGTTTGGAACTTGGGATGAAACGGTTCAGCACCCATGATCGAGATCGTCAATCCCGCGCGTGCGGTTGTTTTCCGATGCCTGCTTTGGGCGATCGCTTCGCTCAGCACTGGCGTTTCGCTTTACGCCGTCGATCGGCCCGCCCCGGTTCCATCCCTTCCCTTTGAAATCGAGGTGACGGAGAAGGGGACCGGATGGCCGGTGCCGCAGGTGGAGTTGGAGACGGTTCATCATGTGCGATTCGTCACCGACAATGCGGGCGTGGTTGCTTTTGATCTGCCCGAGTTGATGGGCCAGGAGACCTGGCTGACCGTGTCGGCGCATGGTTACGAGGTGCCGGCCGACGGCTTTGGCTACCGCGGCGTCCGCGTGACGCCCTCGCGCGGTGGGAAGTATCGCCTGGAAGTGCTTCGAACCCAGCCCGCACGACTTCTGGGCCGACTCACCGGCGCGGGTCTTTTCGCCGAAAGCCAGAAACTGGGTCGCGAACTTCAATGGACCGAGAGCGGGGTTTTGGGTTGTGACAGCGTCCAGAATGCCGTGTGGAAGGGCCGGATGTTCTGGGCCTGGGGCGATACTCTGTTGGCGCGGTATCCGCTCGGGGTGTTCGACATGACCGGAGCGACCACATCGCTCCATCCCTTGAACACGTTCGAGCCGCCACTACGGCTGCCCTTCCAGCATTATCGAAACGGCACCGGTACCGTTCGAGGAATCGCCAAGATGCCGGGCGCCGGACCGACCTGGATCAGCGGCGTGGCGGTGGTACCGGACACCAACGGCGTGGAGCGGTTGGTCGCGACGTATCAGAAGATCCAGCCGCCGCTGGATGCCTACGAAATCGGCCTCTGCGTTTGGAACGAGGAGGCGCTGGAGTTCGATCGCGAGCGGGTGCTTTGGCGGAAGGCGGACGGTGTGCCCAGGCCCGAGCGGTTCCCCGACGGGCATCCGTTCCTGGCCACCAACGAATTGGGGCAGGTGACTCTGCTCTTCGGGAATCCGTTTCCCACACTCGGCTGTTCACCGTCCTTCGAGGCGTGGCGTGATCCCGCCCGCTGGGAATCACTCCATCCGCCCGAGACCCTGGGCGATGTCGCGAGTGACAAGCGCATTCGCCCGCACAGCGGCAGCATGGCCTGGAATGCCTTTCGCCGGCGCTGGGTGACGGTTTTCATGCAGGCATTTGGGAGTTCCTCGGCTTTTGGAGAGTTGTGGTACGCCGAGGCGAATTCCCCGGTGGGCCCCTGGGGAGCGGCGGTACGGGTCGCCACCCACACCAACTACACCTGCTACAATCCACGGCTGCATCCCGAGTTCACGCCGCCTGAGTCTCCGATCCTGCTATTCGAGGCCACCTACACCCGAGATTTTGCGGATCACGCCATCCCGGTGCCGCGGCACGACTACAATCAGGTGCTCTATCGGTTGGATCTCGCCGACCCGGCGCTCGCCCGCGCGCGCGTTGCGGCGCCCTGACTAAGTTGAAGGTCGAAAGTCGAAGGTCGAAAGTCAGTGTCCCGATCTTCCATCTCCCATCTCCCATCTTCGATCTCCGATCCCCCTCCGGAGGATCCTGCGCCGCCCTCTTGCCCCCCGGGGCGTCATCGACCACCTTCACGACGACATGAGTCTGCTGCCTTTCTCCGTTCTCCCGGTCCATTCCGCTCGACGTTTCGTTCCCGCGGTCATCGACTTGGGAGACTGGGACCAAATTCGCCCGCTGTTCGATACGCTGGTGAAACGTGCCCTGGGCGCACGCACGCTGGAAGAGTTCGAACGGTGGATCCTCGACGGGGGCGAGTTGTCCGCGGCCCTGGATGAAGAAGGCGCCAAGCGCTACATCGCCATGACCTGCCATACCGACAGTCCGGAGGCCGAGAAGGCGTACCTGCATTTCGTCGAACGGATTGAGCCCCAGCTCAAACCGCGCCAGTTCGAGATGGCCAAGCTGTATCTGGTCCATCCGTTGCGCGCCTCGCTGCCCAAGGCACGCTACGAGGTTTTTGATCGGGACACCTGCCTGCGTGTGGAGTTGTACCGCGAGGAAAACGTCGCGCTGGAGACCGAGGACGCCAAGGTGGGCAACGAGTACAACAAGCTGACCGGCGGACTGACCGTGGAATTTCGAGGGGAGGAACGGACCCTGGTGGCCATGGGGCGTTTTCAGGAAGATCCGGATCGCGGTCTTCGCGAGGCGGCTTGGCGCAAAGTGGCCGATCGCCGACTTCGCGAGGAGGACCGCTTTGATGCGTTGATGGATCAGTTGATCGCGCTCCGCCACCAAATGGCGTTGAACGCGGGCTATGCGAACTACCGAGACTACGCCTTCCGCGTCCGCGGTCGTTTCGACTACTCACCGGCGGATTGCGCGTGTTTTCATGACGCCATCGAGGCTGAGGTGACGCCCATCCTCAACGCCTTCCAGGAGCGGCGTCGGGTCGAGATGGGGCTGTCCTCGATTCGCCCTTGGGACCTCGCCGTGGATCCGCTGTCGCGCCCGGCGCTGAAGCCGTTCACGCAGACCGCCGATCTCGAAACGAAGACCCAGGTGATCTTTGACCGCCTCGACGCCGGTCTGGCTGCGGGATTCCGCCAGATGCGCGATCTGCGCCTTTTG
>JANXMD010000699.1 GCA_025354845.1 Verrucomicrobiota bacterium
GCTCACGAAGTTCGGCGGGGCCAGCGTTTGCACGCCGAGTGCGTGGTCCCCGGACGGAAAATGGATCTCCTTCCGCAGAACCGATGAGCGCTACTGGAGTCACCCCGAGCGCATGAAGAAGATCTACGCGGAGAAACCGGCGGACAAGCGGCCCGTGTGGATTATCCGTCCGGACGGAAGCGACGCGCAGGTCATCGAATCGCTACGCTACCAGATGGCGATTGATGGCAGCCGGGCATCATGGAAGCCACTGCCGACGCCATGAACGAACTCCGTTTCGCCATCATCGGCACTGGATTCTGGGCTCGCTACCAGCTGGCGGCCTGGCGCGAAGTTCCCGGCGCCCGGTGTGTCGCCCTCTTCAATCGTACACGCGCCAAAGCCGAACTGCTGGCGCAGGAATTTGGTGTGCCGGCGGTTTACGACGATGTGGAAGAGCTGCTCCGCCGCGAACGGCCCGACTTCGTGGATATTATTACCGATGTTGAATCGCACCGACAGTTCGTTGAGCTCGCGGCCCGGCACAAAACTTCCGCGATCTGCCAGAAGCCACTTGCGCCGACTCTGGCCGATGCCGAGGCCATGCTGGTGGCCTGCCGTCAGGCGGGCGTTTCCCTGAGCGTCCATGAGAACTGGCGCTGGCAGGCTCCACTCCGCGAACTCAAGCGGGTTCTCGACTCGGGTGTCATCGGGACGGTGTTCCGCGCGCGGATTGACTACTGCAACAGCTTTCCAGTCTTCGACAACCAGCCGTTCTTGAAGGAGCTGGAGCAGTTCATCCTCACCGACATGGGCACGCACATCCTCGACGTCGCCCGTTTCCTCTTCGGCGAGTCGGACCGACTGTATTGCCAGACTCACCGGGTCCATCGCGACATCCGAGGCGAGGACGCGGCGACCGTGGTGCTGCATCAAGGCACCGGCGCGACCGTCACGGTGAATCTCAGCTATGCCAGCCGGATGGAGCACGACCGTTTTCCTGAGGCGTTCGTCGTCGTAGAAGGAGAACTGGGCTCGGTCGAGCTTGGACCGGATTTCTGGATTCGCACCACCACCGTCGCTGGAACCCACTCCCGGCGCTGTCCGCCGCCGTTTTATGCCTGGGCGGATTCACGGTATGCGCTGGTGCATTCCAGCATCGTGGCCTGTCACGCGGATCTATTGCGTGCGCTCCAGACGGGCACGTCGGCCGAGACTGCGGCCGAAGACAATTTGAAAACCCTCCGGCTGGTGTTTGCCGCCTATGAGTCGGCGCGCGCTGGCCAGTCGGTGACCCTGCACTGATCGTTGAAACGCAATCCGGACTCGAACTCGATTAATTGATTCCCTGGAATGAAGACCATCACCCTCATCGGCGCCGGCGGTAAAATGGGCTGCCGACTCACCGATAATTTCGTTCGGACCGCCTACCACGTTCACTATCTTGAGGTGTCGCCTCGTGGGCTCGAGAACCTGCAGCAACGCGGTGTCACCGTCGGGCAGCAGGCGGAGGCTGTACCGAAGTCGGATGTGGTGATCCTTGCCGTGCCTGATGTGGCCATTGGAGCGGTTGCACGCGAGGTGGTTCCCTTGATGAAGCCGGGGGCACTGCTGCTGACGCTGGATCCGGCCGCGCCGCTCGATGACCAGCTGCCTCGACGTGAAGACATTGGGTGCGTGATTGCCCATCCGTGCCATCCGTCGGTCTTCAACTGGGAG
Source organism: Verrucomicrobiota bacterium (assembly GCA_025354845.1). GTDB lineage: Bacteria > Verrucomicrobiota > Verrucomicrobiia > Limisphaerales > UBA9464 > CAIVQB01. Next base: position 1,699 of record JANXMD010000699.1, read on the forward strand.
CCGACGGAACCGGCCTTCCGGGATTTCTACGGAGGCATTTCAGCCAAGCAGGCCATCGTCGTTGCCCTGATGTGGGGCGACGAGAGTTTTTATGACCTTGGCGTCGAGATTTCCGCCGCCATGTACGCCCCGGTGAGCCGCGTCCATCGAGTGACGCTCGAACAGATGGCGATGCTGGAGCCGGCGCTCGTGGAGACCCTGGCTCAGACCTGCATGGAAGTGGTGAAGGAGGGGCATGATCGCCTCGTCGCCGCCGGGGTACCCGCGGACGCGGTCCGCGATTTCGTGCTCGGCCATCTGCGGATCCAGATTGCAGTGCTCTTCGGCGAGGTGAACGGGACTTTCTCTGATGCCGCCTACAAGATCAGCAAGCGCGCCAAGCCGGTGCTTTTCAAGGAAGGCTGGCAGAAGATCTTTGAACTCCCTGACATCCGGGAACAGGTGCGGGACATTACCCGGAAGTGATCGCCATGCGTCTCGGACTCAGCAGCTACACCTACGGATGGGCGGTGGGCGCGCCCGGCCACCGACCTGCCGATCCTCTGAGTGAACTGGGCCTGCTCGACCGCTGCCGGGAACATGGACTGAAGCTTTTGCAAGTCGGCGACAACCTGCCGTTGCACACCTTGGATTCCGCGCGACTCGCCCGTTTCTTCGACCAGGCAAACGACGAGGGGGTGGAACTGGAGATCGGCGCACGACGACTCACCGTGGAACAGGTCGCCACCTACGCCGTCCTCGCGCGACAGGCGGGCGCACGGTTGGTGAGGTTTGTCATCGATGACACCGGGTACGAGCCGACGGCGGCGGACGTGGTCGCGGTCCTGCGCCAAACGATGCGCCTGATGGATGGCTTGGTGCTCGGGCTTGAGAATCACGACCGCTTTCCCGCCCATGTTCTACGCGACATCTTGGAGGCGGTGGGCAGTGATCGATTCGGTATCTGTCTCGATACCGCAAATTCGCTGGGGGCTGGGGAGGGGCTGGAGACCGTCGTACGCGAATTGGGAGCCTATACGGTGAACCTTCACCTCAAGGACTTTCAGATACGTCGTGTGCCTTCCCTGATGGGCTTCGCGGTGGAAGGCCGGCCGGCCGGGAGCGGGGCGCTGGACATCCCTGCGCTCGTGGCAACGTTGCGACCCTTTGATCGCTGTGAGACCGCAGTGCTTGAACTGTGGACTCCGCCCGAGCCGGAGATGGAGGCAACCCTCGCCAAGGAGTCGGCTTGGGCTCGGCAAAGTCTGGAATATCTGAAACCGTTGTTCGCACGAATCCCATGAAGACATTGAAGCCGCTTGTTCACTGGCTGCTGCCTCTCCTGGCCATGCTGGGGTTGGCCGGTTGTGGAAAATCCGATTCCGGTGCGAACCCCGCCCCTGCCGCCCATACCCTCACTTTGGGTGTCGCCTTTGAGACGCTGCAGACCGAGTACTGGGTCGCGGGATACGAAGCCATCAAGGCAGAGGCCACCGCCCGGGGTTTCAAGGTTGTCGAAGCGGTGGCCGACAACGATGCGAACCGCCAGTTCGAGCAGGTCCGGAGCTTCATTACGCGCAAGGTGGATGGCATCATCCTCGTGCCGAAAGATGCGAGCACCTGCCTGCCGATGATCAAGGCGGCCAATGCGGCCAACATTCCGATTGTTCTGTTTAACCGTCCGGCGGCGAAGAGTGACGCGAAGTCGGTTGCCGTCGTGGCAGACAATTTCGCGCTCACCCGGGCAACCGTGGAATACCTGATCGGCGAGGCGAAGACGACGGGCAAGAAGCTTCAGGCAATGGTCCTCATCGGTGACTTGGGCGACATCAATGCGGTGGGCCGCCGCGACGGTTTCGACGCGGCAGTGAAGGCAGCCGGCGAAACGTTGGAGGTGGTGGCCCGCGTGCCTACCGAGTGGAATCAGGAAAAAGCGCAGGCCGGAGTTGTCAATGCGTTGCAGGCTCATCCCGACATAAGCTTCATATTCACGAGCTCGGACTTCCTCCTCCCGAGCATCGTCAGTGCGCTCAAAGGGGCGGGCAAGTATCACCGGCTGGGCGAGCCCGGCCATGTGCTTCTGGGCGGCTTCGACGGCGATGCGACTGCGTGGCAGATGCTCAAGGACGGTTACCTGGATGCGACCGGCGTGCAGGACGTCTATTTCGAGGCCCGGCAGAGTGTGCAGGCCATCGAAGATCTGCGCGCCGGAAAGCCGGTGGCCGACGTGATTCTCGATCCCGGCTTTGTCATTCATCAGAAAAACTCCAAGGAGAAGGCCGCGCAGATGTGGGGCGCGAACGTGAAGCGGAAATGAACGGGGCCGCCGAGATTGGGTCACGGCGCCGGTGGCCGCTCCTCATGGCGCTGCTTCGCTCCGAGTACCTCGTGCTCTTCCTCAGTGCCGGGCTCTTTGCCGGGCTC
>JANXMD010000708.1 GCA_025354845.1 Verrucomicrobiota bacterium
GGGACGCGCGCGACGGGGTGCGCGCATACTACCGACAGATCGGCGCGACGAAGGAATGGGCGGAGAACAACTACTACCGACTGCCCATCGAGGCACAGGGACCCGACCTGGTCGCGATTAACGGATTCTGGCGTGACCTCGCGGCCTGGGACGGACGGACACCGTTCCTCTCGCCGCACGTCGCCGAGGCGCACCACAATTTCACGGAGATGATGCTCGCGATGGCTGTTCTGGACCTGCCTTTCGAGGCCCCGGCACATGCCACGAAAACCGAGGGCAACGCGTTCACCCTCACCGCCGCCGGACCGGTGATTGTGTTCCTCAAACAATTTCGGACCACAGACCGCTCCGCAGCCGAAGTCGGGTCCGGCCTCCTGGTGAGCGAGGGCTTCTATCGGCAGGGCGACCGCTATTTCCAGGAAGGCAACGAGAAGCGCGATAAGTTCGTCGCTGACGAATTCCTGAGCGGAGTCGTGTATGGCGCGCACGTCGTCGTGAGCAATCCCGGGTCGTCGCCGCTCAAGGTGGACTTGCTCACGCAGGTGCCGCGCGGCGCGATGCCGGTCCTCGCCAGCAAGGCCACCCAGAGCCGCCAGATCCGGCTCGAACCCTATACGACGCAGCAGATCGAGTATCATTTCTATTTCCCCCAGTCGCCCACCAACGCCGTCCCGTACCCGCATTTCCCGAGCAGCGTCGCCGCGTCGGGCAAATCTGTCGGGGCCGCCAAGCCGCTCTCCTTTCGTGTCGTCCGCCAGTTGTCGCGGGTCGACACCGCTTCCTGGGATTATATTTCCCAGCAGGGAAGCGACGCCGAGGTGTTCGGGTTCCTCGAACAAAACAACCTCGCGCGGCTCGACCTCGAGCGCGTCGCGTGGCGCACGCGCGGCAACGTCGATTTCTTCCGCCGCCTGGTCGCCTTCCTCGGCCAGCACCACGTCTGGAACGAACCGGTGTACCGCTACGCCGTCGTCCACAACGATCCCACCGTACTCCGCGAATGGCTGCGCCACCGGGACGATTTCATTTTGCAGTGCGGTCCGTGGATGGACACGCGGCTCGCCCGAATTGATCCGGTGGAACGGAAAACGTTTGAACTCCTCGAGTACTCGCCGCTCGTGAACCAGCGCGCGCACCGAGTCGGCGCCGAGAATAAGATCCCGAACCCGGTCCTGCGCGAGCAATACCACCGGTTGCTCTGGATTCTGGCCTATCGGCCGTCGCTCGACGCGGAAGACCAGTTGTCGACGGTCTATCACCTGTTTCTCCAGGACCGCGTGGAGGAGGCGCTCGCGCGGTTCCGCACCGTCAAGGCGGACGACGTCCGGACGCGTCTCCAATATGACTACCTCCGTTGTTATGCCGCGTTCTACGAGGAAAAGGGCGCCGAGGCCCGCGCGATCGCGGCGCGGTACGCGGATCATCCCGTGGACCGCTGGCGATCGCTCTTCGCCGAGGTCGTCGCGCAGTTCGACGAGGCGGAGGGCAAGGCGGTGGCGCGCGCCGGCGGCACGCCCGACCGCGACAAGCGTCAGGCGGAACTCGCGCGGGCCGAGCCGACGTTCGATTTCAAAGTCGAGAACCGGACTGTCTCACTGACGTGGCGAAACCTGTCGGAGGTGACCGTGAACTATTACCTGATGGATCCGGAATTCCTGTTCAGCAGCAGCCCGTTCGTCACACGGGAGGCCGATCGGTTCGGGATCATTAAGCCCACGTTGTCTGCGGTGCAGTCGCTGCCGGTGGGCAAGGACACTCTGGACATCGCCTTGCCGCCGCAATTCGCCAGGGCGAACGTGCTGGTGGAAGTGCTCGGCGCGGGGCAACGCCATGCGCATGCCTACCACGCGAACACCTTCAAGCTCACCCTAGCCGAGAGCTATGGCCGGCTCGAGGTGCGGGATCAAGGTTCCGACAAGCCGGTTTCGAAGGCCTATATCAAAGTCTACGCCCGGCTCGGGGATGGCACCATTCGGTTCCTCAAGGACGGATATACCGATCTCCGCGGCAAATTCGACTATGCCAGCATCAATAGCGGCGAGTCCCCGGGGCCGGTCGCGACGTCGGAGAACGGGTCAGCGGGGAGCAACGCCCTGGGGATCGATCACCCCATGCTGCGTCCGGATGAGATCGGCCGAGTGGAGAAGATGGCGATTCTGGTGCTGAGCGACACGCACGGTGCGGCGGTCCGCGAGGTGGACGCCCCGCGCCGGTAACCGGGGGAAGGGGCCGTTGTTCGCCACGACAAACGCCTAGACGAGAAGGATCCTCATCGGGGGTGTCGTTTTCGAACGCCCGCGATGAGTGCTCGATCCGGTGGACCTTGGGCTCACGGACTACGCGATCTCCTTGGAACGAGTTCGGCCGCCGAGGCGTCGCCGCACGGCCCTAGCGTAATAGGCGATCGGGAGGATGGATAGAAGGGTGCTTAGGATGAATACAATCATCTGGCCTCGCGCCGCGTGGGGCTCGTTGAGCATCTGCCGGGCCACGGAATCGTTCGCGTGTTGAGCGAAGGCCACGGGTCCTTCCGCCGCGATCTGGGCAATGGCGAAACCGCCGCCGGTCGCGGTACTCCAACCGAGAGCCGACAACCACGCGTAGGCCTTCACGCCGACGGCCATGCAGCCGACCCCGATTACCCCGACACTCACCGTCCCGAGCGAGATCACGCCTACGCTGAGTGAGCCGACGGCGAAGAGCCCGATCGCGACGGCCCCGACGCTGACGGGTGCCACCGCGTAGCCGCCCCACGCGACCAGCAGCCCGTAGGCGCGATCCCCGCCCGCGAACCAGCCGAACACCGGAGGAGCGCCCTCGTCGGGCGATGAAAATCGAGCATGAACCAGTGGCACGCCGAACAGCGTCAACCGGCTTCGATACTCCCCGGCGGAAGCGCCTACCTGATCCCTCGCATCACGAAAACACTCCGGGTGTTGCCGTCGTTCAGTCGATCGTAACACGCGCATGGCACCCATCGTCCTCAGCAACACGACGGGCCAGCCAACGACGGACACCAGCACGACCCCCTGGCTGAGCCAGGCGAAGAGTTCGCGATGTTCCCTCCAGCGGAAGGCGGCGGCGCGAAGGAGGTACATCGCACCCAGCAATCCGATCGCACCCAGGAACACCGCCACCGTGATCTTTACCACGGCGCGCCGCTCCCGGGGGGTTCGTGCCTGATCGAGACTGGCTCGCAACGACAGCACTGCGGAGACCACCCCGGAACTGGAAGACAGCAG
>JANXMD010000716.1 GCA_025354845.1 Verrucomicrobiota bacterium
CAACGTGGTGATCAATCAGTCGACCTGCATCGGTTGCAACAGCTGCGCCAACAACTGTCCCTATGAGGCCATTCGCATGGTGGAAGCCCGAAACGACCGCGGCGGCTTCGTGGTGGATGCCGAGATGCGTCCGATCGTGAAGGCCACGAAGTGCGACCTCTGCATTGATCAGTATGGCGGCCCCGCCTGCGAGCGCGCCTGCCCGCACGACGCCCTGACCCGGATCAATCTCACCCGACTCGACCAACTGGCCGAGTGGCTTCATCGTTGATGCGCTTCTTTGTCCAGCGCCGGATCCTGTCCTCCGCCCTGCTCGTCGCGGCACTGACGGTGCTTTTCGTGGGCCATTCGCGACTCGCACCCGGACTCCGCCAAATCGCTTTTCTCACTGGTTGGGCCCTGCTTGCCGTCTGCCTGTTTCTCACCGCCTACAACGCACGCAAGAAGCTTCCCTTCCTGCCGCTCGGAACTTCGCGGACCTGGCTGCAGATCCACGCCTACGTCGGATACTTTTCAGTCGGGTTGTTTGCCGTGCATACCGGATGGCGTTGGCCGTCTGGATGGTTTGAAGAAACTCTCGCCGCCCTGTACCTCGCCGTGATGGTCAGCGGGGTGTTTGGACTGATCTGGTCGCGCATCGTTCCGCGTCGGCTGACTGCTTGTGGGGATGAAGTGGTCTTCGAGCGAATTCCGATCATTCGGAGGCAACTGTCAGAGCGCGCGGAGCAGTTGGCGCTCGATTCCGTCGTCTCCACTCGCTCGGCAGCCATCGCCGATTTTTACAACCTTCATCTCGCCGGCTATTTTGTAGATCCCGGTGGCCTGTGGACCCTTTGTATCGGATCGCACAAGGTCTCACGTCGACTGCTCGACAAGCTCGACGATCTCCAACGCTTCCTGAACGCCGATCAAAAACCGATCCTGTCAGAACTCATCACCCTGGTTCGCCGCAAGGAAAGCCTCGATGAGCAGCACGCCCTGCAACTCAGCTTGCGCCTCTGGCTTTTCACGCACATCCCGCTTACCTACAGCCTGATCATCGCCACCGCCTTTCACGTTGTGCTCGTATTCGGATTTTCGTCCGGAGTCGGGTTTCGCTGATCGAGTCCAAAGTCCAAAGTCCAAAGTCCAAAGTCCAAAGTCCAAAGTCCAAAGTCCAAAGTCTGAAGTCGCCGGGCGTTCTCTCTCCTTTTTCATTTTGCCTTTTTAATTTCACCTTCCAATGCCTCCCCCCGCCCCCTCTTCCGACCCCGAGAGGACGCCCTATGTGCGTCCGAACGACGGCTGGGTCTGCGGGCACGCGTGCGAAGGCAAGCCCTGCCGCCTCGGACCGACCCCTTCCGGTGGATGTCCTGCGGCGCCCGAATGCCAGCCGGCGCTGGAGAAGGTTCCTGGCGAAGAGAAGGGACGTTGGAAGTGCACCCGCCCCAAGGAACACGGGGGACCGTGCGCCGATGGTCCGTTCCCCAACGGCACCTGCGGCTGCCCGGTGATCGCCTGCGCCCCGCAGCGCAGCCTACGAAATATTCGCGGTCGGTTCATACTGGGTGTGGTCACGCTTTCCGTGGCGCTCTTGATGCTTGCGCTCGGGGGCCCATGGCGCTGGCAATTCATCGCGCCGGCTCCGGTTTCTCAACCCCATCATGGCGCCGCGTTCGCGCGACTCGCCGTGGAACGACTGCAGGCCGCCAACGAATGCGCCGCGTGTCACGAAACCGCCAATACCAGCCTCTCGCACTGGGTCCAGACCGCCTTGGATGCGGACCCGGGAATACTGAGTCCGCACCAGTTCCGTCGTGTGACTGCCGGGGTGACGCCGATGACCGACATCGATCGCGAGTCCTGTGCCAGTTGCCACGACCGCCATGAACTGCACCAGCCCAACGTGGTCGAGGCGCACTCCTGTTCCGTCTGCCACCGCGAGCACCACGGGCTTCGCATGCCCTCTCCTTCAGACCTCGAATGCGCGCACTGCCATGCCGATGCCGCGGTCATGGCGGCCTCCTCGGTCCGCGGACGCGATATTCCGTCGCTTAAGTTCGACCCTCCGATCCCCGCCGGTGTGACCGCCTTTCGCTCGCCACGTCCGGCGGGCGGGCGCACCAATCTTTTCACCACATTCTGGGAGGGTCATCCCGACTTTGGGGTCCGCGCCGCCGGGATGCGGGATCCGGATACGCTGAAGTTCAATCACGCGCTTCATCTTGGCGAGACCGTCCGACTCTCCGGACGCTCTCTCGTCTGCGCCAATTGCCACACACCCGATGCCACCGGCGTGG
>JANXMD010000737.1 GCA_025354845.1 Verrucomicrobiota bacterium
CCGGCGGCGGGGACTGCTTGGCGACGGGTTTGCCTTCCGGCGACGGCGTTGGGGTCGGAGTCGGTTTGGCTCGCGCTGCCTGGGCGCCGGCGGGCGGGGCGGGAATGGACTTGGCGGCGGGCGAGGGAGTCGATCCGGGACGAGTCGGTTTCTTCACCTGCGCAAAGAGTGAATCGGGCCGACGGTGTGGGCAATGGGTTTCCGCACCCGTCGTACTTTTACCCGCGAACGCCACGGAACCCTCGAATCCCACTTGGTCCAAGCTCGGCGGAGCGCTATCCGTAGCGCGTGTCGCCTTCTGGCAAGAAACTCGGCGTTCTCCTCTCGGGTCGTCCCGAACACCCTCCGTTCTTACACGGCGTCCGCCTCGCTGCCGCGGCACTCGACTTGGGAACCGACGTGTATTTGTACTGCATTGATGAAGCCGTGATGGGCATCGGCCATCCGGAACTCCAGTCGCTCCGGGCCCGCGGACTCAAGCTCTACGGATGCGCCTACGGGGCCCATCACCACGGCGTGCCGGTGGATGATCGGGCCACTTTCGCCGGATTGACCGTGGTCAGCGATCTCATCGCCGGCACCGACCGGTTCATCAGCTTCCAATAACTTCCGCTCGGCGCCACCATGCTTCCTTCCCTGCTCGTCATCATCGAAAGCGATCCTCGCGAAAGTGAACGTCCCGCCGAGGCCATCCGCATTGCTGCCGGCGTGGCGGCATGGAAAAAGGCCGCCGTTACGGTTTATCTTCGCGGCCCAGCCATTCGCGCCCTCGGCGAATGGGTCGACGAGTTGAAGGAAGAGGACAACTTCACGCGCTACCTGCCGCTGCTCGCCGAATCAGGCCGGTCGGTGCTGGCGCAGGCTGGAGCCCCGGAGTTGGGCGATCTCGGGGAATCGCCCGTGAAGTTCGAAGTCATCGACGATCACGAACTGGCCCGCCGAGCCGCTGGCACCCGACACGTCCTGCGCTTCTAATCCAGCCCCATGATCACCGTTCTCCACCTGCTCACTCGTCCCTCGGAAGAATGGGTCCAGGCACTCATCCAAGTGCAAAAGACCCTGCCAGAACACCACATCGAAGTGGTCGACCTGACCCAGCCCAACCCCGACTATCACGCGCTCGTGGGTCGAGTCTTTGACGCCGATTCGGTCGCCACCTGGTGACTTTCCAAAGATCTTGAAGCGGATAAGAAATGTCCGGTTTGACAGATTCCCGCTCCCATCCTAACCTTCCTTTGCCATGAGTGCCGTCGCCACTTCCACCACCGAGTCCATCGTCACCCTCACCGAATCCGCTGCCCGCCAGATCACGAGCATGCTGGCCGAGGACAAGGAAAACGCGGGCAAGCCGCTGCGTGTTTATGTCGAGTCGGGCGGCTGCTCCGGCATGCAGTACGGCATGACCTTTGACGAGAAGCGCGACGACGATCTCCACATCGAGTTCAACGGTGTTGGCGTGGTGGTCGATCCGTTCAGTGCCAATTATCTCCGCGGCGCCGTGATCGATTTCAGTGACGCCCTCACCGGCGGCGGATTCAAGATCAACAACCCGAATGCCCACAGCTCCTGCGGCTGCGGGAAGTCCTTCAACGCCTGAAGGAACCCGGCGGACAACCGCATTCCCATTTCGTTGGCAAGCCGCACGTGAAACCGTGCGGCTTTTTTGTCGCAATCCGGCGTTGGACTTGGTCGGTGAGGAATGACTAGCCTTCACCCGAATGATCGGCGCCCTGCTGTTGCCAGAGCTGAAGGAATTGATTCGCCAGCGCGACTTCCCGCAGCTTCGGGAAATCCTTTCAGAGTTTCCGGCGCCGGATCTGGCCGAACTTCTCGACGATTTGGAGCCCGCGGACACCGCTGTCCTCCTCCGAATCCTGCCGCGCGACCTAGCCGCCGAGGTCTTCGAGTACATCCCCATCGCCGGACAGGAAGAGTTGCTGCACGCCCTCGGTGACGCCGACGTCGCCAGCATTCTGAACGAGCTAGCCGCGGACGATCGTACCGCCCTGCTCGAGGAGGTACCGCCACGCATGACCCAGCGTTTGCTGGGACTTCTCAGCCCGGAGGAGCGCAAGATCGCCTCCGCACTGCTGGGTTATCCCAAGGGGTCGGTGGGACGCCGCATGACGCCGCACTACGTGGCGATTGAACAGTCCTGGAGCGTGGGTGAAGTGCTCGACCATCTCCGCAAGACCGGTCGCGACCGCGAACGGATCACGCTGAACCAACTGTACGTCATCGACGCAGCCGGCCGGCTGGTGGATTGGGTGCGGCTGCAGAATGTCGTCACCAGCGACCCGGCACGCCCAGTGCGGGACCTGCTCGAAGGCAGCAATCTTGCCCTCCGAGCCTCGGACGATCAGGAAGTGGCCGTCGGCGAGTTCAAGAAGTACGACGTCACCATTCTGCCCGTCGTGGACCGCAACGACGTCCTGCTGGGCGTCGTCACCGTCGATGACGTCCTCGATGTCGCGGAGCGAGCCTCCACGGAGGACATCCAGAAACTCGGTGGTATGGAGGCGCTCGACGGCCCGTATCTCGAGATCGGCCTGCTCTCCATGGTGAAGAAGCGCGCCGGCTGGCTGGCGCTGCTATTTATGGGCGAAATGCTCACGGCCACCGCGATGGGCTATTTCGAAGGCGAAATCGACAAGGCCGTCGTCCTTTCCATTTTCCTGCCGTTAATCATTTCGTCGGGTGGCAACTCCGGGTCCCAGGCCACGTCGCTGATCATCCGGTCGCTGGCGGTGGGCGATGTTGTCGTCCGCGACTGGTGGCGTGTGCTCCGTCGCGAGTTGGTGGCCGGATCGCTGCTCGGAATCTGCCTCGCCGTGCTGGGATTCAGCCGCATTTGGGTGTGGCAACTGGCCGGCATCAAAAACTACGGCGAACACCACGGGCTCATCGCGGCGACCGTCGGATTCAGTCTGGTGGGCGTGATTCTCTTCGGAAGTCTGGCGGGCGCCATGCTGCCGTTCCTGCTCCGAGCAGTGCGCTTCGACCCCGCGGTGGCCTCGGCACCGCTAGTGGCCACGCTGGTCGACGTCACGGGACTCGTCATCTATTTCACCATCGCCTCCCAGGTGCTCCGCTCCACCATTCTCGCGCCTGCTAAGCCCGGCATCGTGGTGATGGAGCATGAAAAGAGCGCTGACTCCTTTGCCCGTTTCTTGGGCATGGCGCCCAAGGACGGCGCGACCGGTGCCTGGACGGTGCAGCGGATTGAATGGATGACCAACAGCGACACGTTGGTGGTCACCGTGGTCGATGGCGAAGCGGTCACCGCGGCTGCCGATTGCAACACGACCGGAGCCGCCATGGCGGTGGTGGGCCATGAGGACGAACGTCGCTGGAAGATCGCCGAACGCTGCTTCGGTCACGCCGTGGAAGTGGTCTGCAAGCTCCCCAAATTCCGGAATAAGAGCTCGGGCAAGGAATGCGGGGTCTCTCTGCCGCTTCCGTGGGAATCCATCCCCCGCTCCGCGACTGCGGCGCCCTAAACGAAGCCGGTTAGGGCGTGCGCAATTCCGACAGCGCCTGTTGGCAATACCACCGCACCGCAGCGCTCATCGGGGGCTGCAGCGCCTCAAGCCCCGATTCCTCCACCCAGCGGATATCGTGATGCTCCGCCGCCGCCAGAGTGAGGGATCCACCCTTCACGCGCGCGAGATAGATCATCCCAATGTGCTCGTGCGTGGCGCTGATGCGATGGATGTCCAGAAAACGCGGTGAAATCAGCGCCCGGGTGCCGTCTTCTGTGGTGGGAGGACGTTCCCCAATCAGTTCCAGTTCTAGACCGGTCTCCTCGAACCCCTCCCGCAAGGCCGCCTGTTCGGGATCCTCATCCAGTTCAATATGGCCGCCGATCGGCAGCCACTTCCCCAGTTTGCGGTGATGCACCAACAGAACGCGGTTCTCGCGGACGATTAGGAGCGCGACCGTGAAATCGATCTTTTCGTGGATATGGGCCATGGCTCAGCCCTGCCGGAGCAGGAGCCGAAACATGAGGTTGAAATCGCAATCGGAAAAGCTGGAACAGCGCCTCGCACTCGTCGCTCGCCTCGCCGCCTCCCTTTCGGCAGGGTTGTGCCCCCATGGCATCGCCCTATTCGTCCAGGTACTACGAAGGCCTGAAGGAGGATTCCGCCGCCTCCGCGCGCGAGACCGTCCCGCTGGTCCTTGCACTGGTCCCGGCCCGGTCGGTCGTCGATGTCGGCTGCGGATCCGGCACCTGGGCCAAGGCGTACGCCGACGCCGGCTGCAGCGTGCTGGGCATTGACGGAGACATCGTCCGAACCGAGCAGCTCCTCATTCCCGTCGATTCGTTCCAGCGGGCCAATCTCGCCCAACCGCTTCAACTCAACCGGACCTTCGAGCTGGTCAACTGCCTGGAAGTCGCCGAGCACCTCGACGGCAGCCGCGCCGACGGGTTCGTCGGCGATCTCGCGCGACTGGGCGATGCGATCCTGTTTTCCGCCGCCGTTCCCGGACAGGGCGGGACGCATCACGTCAACGAACAGTGGGCGAGTTACTGGATTGCCAAATTCGAGTCGCACGGATTCACCGCGCTCGACTCCATCCGACCGCAGCTCTGGAACAACCCGCGCGTGGCGTGGTGGTACGTTCAGAACGCCTTCCTCTTCATCCGGACCAGCCGACTGGGCGAGTTCCCCAAGGCGGTCGCGGCCGCAAAACCGTGGCCCACGGACCTGGTACATCCCCGCGCCTACGTCCGCGCGACGGTACCGTCCGAGATGTCACCGCGCATGTTGAAGGAGGTCGGACTCGCCCTCCCCCACTTCCCGGGCAAGGTGCTCAAACACCTCCGCGGCGGCTGATTCACGCCGATTCCATCACCACGTTGGTGTAGATGCGGCGTTCGCCGGTGCGGATGAGTCCGATCGATCCGGGCACGCGAGCCTTGAGCTGGAGATGCGGCACTTCGACCACCTTGGCGTCACCAAACGCTTCGGTGAATTCGCGCCGAACCTTCGCCGGGTTGTGGACGGTGAACTCCGAGGCGATCCAGACCACGCCCGGCTTCCAATGCTGGAGCACGGCGCGAATCACGTCCGGCACCGTGGGTATTCCGTACACCAGCGACAGGTCGACCTCGGGAACCCCCGGCCAGTGAGGAAACATGGAGTCGGCGACAACCAGAGTGTTGGTGTGCCGGACACGGGCCAGGAGCGCCAACAAGTGCGGGTTGAGGATGCCGGACTGGATCACGTGGGGAGCAAACCCGTCGGAGCGTCTTGCCGTCAAGTTCGCGACGATCCGGTAACACAAGTTGGTGCCGCGGAAGTACGGTTGACCGGCGTGCCCGGGATCCGCAACCTCCGCCCGCTTTATGAGCAAACTCGACGACGTTTACGCAAAGCTTCAGGTCAAGACCGGCGCCAAGATGGCCCTCGTGGTCCTCGACGGTCTCGGAGACATCGCCACCCGCGAACAGGGCGGCATGACCCCGCTGGAGGCGGCCAAGACCCCGCATCTCGACGCCCTGGTGGCGCAGGGCTGCGCGCAGGGGCGCATGATTCCCGTGGCCCCCGGCATCACCCCGGGCTCCGGCCCCGGGCACCTCGCGCT
>JANXMD010000745.1 GCA_025354845.1 Verrucomicrobiota bacterium
CGCCGATCGCGCTGCTCCCGGTGCTCGCCATTTCCGTGATGATCGCGAATCACGGCGGCATCCACTCCAGCTATTACGCCGGGCTCAATCTGGTGTTGATCGCGGTCAACGTCGTTGCCCGCTGGACCATCGCCGAGTCGCTCGCCATTTCTGCCTCGACGCTCGTTCTCTACGGTATTGCCTGCGTGGTCGGTACGCCTGCCGGGGAATTCCGCCTGCCGGAGCTGTTCAACAACCTCTACTTCATGGTGCTCACCGCCGTGATCGTGGTGGCCGGCAACGGGCTTTACAATCGACTGCGACTTCGCGAATTCACCTTCCGTTTTGAACTGGATCGAAATCAGCGCCTGATCGAGGAGTCGAATCGCAAGCTGCGGGAGCTCGACGAATTGAAGAGCCGGTTCTTCGCGAACATCAGCCACGAACTGCGCACGCCGCTCACGCTGCTACTCGCGCCGCTCGACTCGCTCCGGGCCCGCGGTGCATCGGCCTCCTCCGCAGAAATCCAGACCGAGCTGCATCGCATGCAGGTGAACGGCCTGCGTCTGCTCAAGCTCATCAATGACCTCCTCGACCTGGTGCGGCTGGACTCCGGAGGCATGGCCCTGCGACGCCAGCGGGTGGACGTGGACGGTTTGGTTCGGGGCATTGTGGCTTCGGCGGCCTCGTTGGCCCAGGACCGTCGCTTGAATCTGCGCGCTGACGTGGCCGAGGGCACCGGAGTCGTGATGGCAGATCACGACAAGATCGAGAAGATCCTCCTCAACCTCATCATCAATGCCATCAAGTTCACGGCGGCTGGCGGCACGGTGGACTGCCGGGCACGTCGCGAGGGCGAACGGCTGCTGCTGGAGGTGCGCGACTCTGGCATGGGCATCCAGCCCGAGCAGTTGCCGTATGTCTTCGATCGATTCTGGCAAGCCGACACGTCCGCCCGCCGCAAGCACCAGGGCGCCGGCATTGGCCTCGCGTTGGTCAAGGAGCTGGTCGAAGTGCAGGAGGGGACGGTGTCGGTGTCCAGCGTGGTGAACCAGGGAACCACCTTCACTGTTTCGCTGCCGTGGATTCGTCCCGAGACCGTCCCGACGACGAGCAACGAGTCGACCGCGTCGCCGAACCGAGAGGAGACGGAAGCCCAGGAACCGCAGGATCGCTGGCTGGTGGAACTGTACCGTCGCGCGGAATTGTTCCCCGCCCTGGCGTCGCTCAAGGAAACCGTGCGCACCGACGAGGCGCCCGTGGGGGATTCGCGGCCGGCACTGCTCATCGCCGACGATGAACCCGACATGCTGCAATTCCTGCGGACGCAGCTTTCGCCGCACTTCCGCGTCATTGAGGCGGTGGATGGCCAGCAGGCGATTGATCGGGCAGCTCAGTACCGACCCGAGGCGGTGCTGTGCGACATGATGATGCCCGAGAAGGACGGCCTGCAGGTATGCCGCGAACTCCGGGAGCGCATGACCACGCGCCACATTCCCATCGTGCTGCTCACCGCCCGGGCCGACGAGGCGACGAAGCTCGCGGGACTGGAAGCCGGCGCCAATGATTTCCTCACCAAGCCGTTCTCCGGCATCGAGCTGCATCTGCGGCTCGGCAACCTGGTGGAGTCCCACAAGCTCCAACGCCAGTTGGTGCGTCAAAAGCAGATTCTGGAGTCAACGCTCGAGGAGTTGAAGGAGACCGAGATGCAGCTGGTGCAGTCGGAGAAGCTGGCGTCGTTAGGCCGGTTTAGCGCGGGCATCATCCATGAAATCAACAATCCGCTGAACTACGCCAAAACCGGTCTGTTCGCACTCCGCAAGATGGGTCGCCGCATCGCCGAAGCCGACCAGGCGGACTACAACGACATCCTGGCGGACGTCGAAAACGGCCTGACACGTGTGGCCGGGATCATCTCGGAGCTCCGAGGATTCACCCACCCCGATCAGAACCGGATCGACGACGTCCCGGTATCCGACGCCGTGGAGTCGGCCCTGCGCTTCCTGGCGGCGGAGTTGGGGGACCGGGTCGATGTGGTGCGGCAGATTCCCGAGGGGATGACCGTACGGGCGAACCGGAACCGGTTGATTCAGGTGTTGCTCAACCTGCTGGAAAACGCGATCGACGCCACCGCCCTCAAGTCGTTTCCTGAGGGCAGCCATGCGGAGATCCTGATTTCCGGAGTGGAGCGGGACCAGGTGGGCGAACTCCATGTCCGCGACAATGGTCCGGGCATTTCGGACGATATTCGCGGCAAGATTTTTGAGCCGTTCTTCACCACCAAGGATGTGGGCGAGGGGACGGGTCTTGGATTGAGCATCTGTCACCGGCTGGTTTCCGAAATGGAGGGGCGGATTCGAGTCGAGAGCAAACTCGGGGAAGGGAGTGAATTTACATTGGAATTCCCGCGGGGGGTATGACACACCAAGCAACGGGAAATGGATTCGCACTACGATTACCGCAGATACGGCATCCTCTATGTCGATGACGAGGGGTTGTCGTTGAAGAACTTCGAGCGGGCTTTTCGCGACACCTTTCGCGTGTACACCGCCCCCAGCGCCGAGGAGGGCTTCAAGATCCTCGAGGAGCACGCCGATGAAATTGCCGTCGTGATGTCCGATCAGCGGATGCCAGGCACCAAGGGTGTTCAGTTCCTGGAGCGGGTCCGCAAATTCCGTCCGCGCACCATTCGCATTCTCGCGACTGCCTTTTCCGACCTCGACGCCGCGATTGCCGCGGTGAACAGCGGGGCCATCTACAAATACATCACCAAGCCCTTCGAGGGTGAGGTGCTGGAGCACACGCTGATGCGCTGCCTGGAGTTCTTCATCGTGCAGCGCGAGCGCGATCAATTGCTCGCGGAGAAGCTTTCCGCCCTGCACAAAATGGTCATTACCGACCGCGTCCTGGGACTCGGCGTGCTGGCGGCGGGGCTGGGGCAGCACGTCCGCAACTCCATGGCGGCGATCCGTACCTTTGTGGATCTCGCGCCCGAGATGCTGCATCGCGAGAGTCTCGACCTCGGAAGCCTGCAGAATCCGGCCTTTTGGCATGATTTCCATGCCAAGGTTCAGGAGCGCATGAAGGCGCTGGTCGAGCTGCTGAACCACCTTTCGGAGCACTCGCGTCCCGAACGCTTTGAGTTCGATGGCGAGGCCAGTCTGCGCGATCTGGTGATCGAGGCGACGGCGCGGGTGGCCGAGCCAGTGGCGCGAAAACGACTGCAGCTGGTGAATCTGATTCCGGCCGACCTGCCGCTCCTGCGCGTGGATCTCCCCAAGGCGCAGAAGCTGTTCGAGCTCTTGCTGCGGGACGAGGCGGCCAACCTTCAGGAAAACGCCACGGTGCGCTTCGAGGCGGCTCTGGTTCCCGAGGGTGACAAGATCCGGATTCGCATCGAGGACAATGGTCCCGGTCTCCCCGAGGAGGCACTCCGCGCGCTCTTTGATCCGTTCGCCAACCGGGGGTCGGCGGGCGACGAATTCGGGATCAACCTCATGGGATGCTACTTCATCGTGCATCATCATGGAGGCTCCATTTCGGTCCAGCCTGGTCCTGAGGTCGGCCTGGTATTTCAGATTGATCTACCCCTCAAGCCGGAAGCCGGTCCATCGAATGTGGAGAGCGAGGAGTTCCTGGTTCGCGTGATGACCAACGAGCGCCTCTGGGAACGGCTGCTCGCGACCGCGTGATCCGCCCCTGATGAATTCTCAGACCATTCGCCTCGGTGACGAGCCGCGGACGCCCTTGGGCGACGAGACGCCCGAGCTGCTGCGCCGATCGATGCGTCGTCCCGTGGTGCTGGTCGTGGACGATGACGAGCCGCTGCGCGAGGCGCTTCGGCTTATTTTTGAGCCGCTGTTCGAGGTGCGTCTCGGTGGTTCCGGTGCCGACGCGCTTTCCGGGCTTCAACGCGGGACCATCGATGTCGCGGTGGTGGACCTGCGCATGCCCGGCATGTCTGGCATTGAATTCATCGAGCGGCTAAAGGCCCTCGATCCCGAGGTGCAGACGATCATTCTTAGTGGCCAGAATACCTTCGAGATGGCCCGCAAGGCGGTCCGCCTCGGAGTCTTCGACTTCCTTCCCAAGCCCTTCGAGCTCCAGTTGCTGCGGTCCGCCGTTCAACAGGCGGCCCGCCGGCGGGAGTGGCTCCGGTTCGAACGAAAGCGGGAGTCGGCGTTGCGTCAGGCTGCCCTCAAGGGAGATTCCGCGATGCATGAGCGGAACCTCCTTGCCAGCACCAACGCGGAACTCGCCGACATGCTGACCGCTCTCGCCGGAGGGCTGGAGTCGCTCCAGGCTGAGATGGTCGCACGCGCCGCCACGGAGAGTGGTCCGGTCCCCGAATGGCAGCGTCAGGTTGCCGGATTGCTGGAGCAAGCCGCGTTGAGCCGCAGGCTCGCGCGCGGCGTGCACACGGCGGCGGTGGGTCCCGGGTGCGAGGCCGATGCGGCACCCATTTTTGACGACCTTCGCCGGCTCCTGCGCGCGCATGAAGGCGGCCGGCGTCATCCGCTGGTCGTTCGTCCGCCGTCGACGCCGGTCAAGCTGCTCGTCGATCCGGTCGCGGTGCTGCGGATCCTGTCCAACCTCGGCCACAATGCCCTGGAAGCCACCCCCGATCTCCAGCCGGTCACGGTGGAGAGCTGGCTTTCCACCACGGCCACGGCGCTTCCGGAGTCGCGTCCGGATGACGGCTGCATCGTATTGCGTGACACCTTCGATGGGAGCACCCCGTACTTGGTGGTCGAAGTCCGAGACACCGGGTGCGGCATTTCGTCCACGCTGTGGCGGCACCTGTTTGTCCATCCGGTGACGACCAAGACCGGACAGGGCGACGTCGGCCTCGGGCTTTCGGTGGTTCGTGAGCTGGTTCTCGCCAATCGCTGCGCCCTGCATTTGAACACCCATGCCGGGGTGGGCACTTCGGTTTACCTTTGGATTCCGGCAGTTGGTGAATCCACCCCCACTGAGCACGTGGGCTGAATCCAGTTTCCGCACGTCTCGCGAGCGGCCAGGCGATCGATCCATCGCCGACCTGCCAGTGAACGGTTTCGCCGGTTCCGCCAATTCGACCCAATCATGCGAAGCACCAAAATTATTGCCACACTCGGCCCCGCCACCGATTCCCCGGAAATGCTCGGACGGATGATCGATGCGGGCATGAACATTGCCCGACTCAACATGTCACACGCCCCGGCGGACTGGGTGCGACGCGTCGTGCGCGACCTCCGCGAGCATGCCAAGGCGCGCGGGGTCTCGATCGGCATTCTCCTCGACACCCAGGGCCCGGCGATCCGCACCGGCGATGTGGCCGCCAAAATTCCGCTCCGGGTGGGGGATCGCTTCTATTTCCTCACCCGTGAGGACACCGGAACCGTCCCGCCGGGCGCGCTTTCCACCTCGGTGGGCTACGATCGCTTCGCCGATGATGTCGAGGTGGGCAAGACCATCATCGTCGACAACGGCGAGATCCGGATGAAGGTCCTTTCCAAGACCTCCACCCGTGTCGAATGCGAGTGTCTCACCGACGGGCTCATGGGAAGCCGCCGTCACATTAATTTGCCCGGCGTACGGGTTTCGCTGCCGGCGCTCACCGAGAAGGACCGCGCGGACATCGAGCTCGGCCTGGAGGTGGGCGTCGATTTCATCGCGCTGAGCTTTGTTCGAGATCCCGCGGACATGGAGCAGCTGCGCTCGCTCGTCGCGCCGTCGCCCCACCAGCCAAGGCTCATCGCCAAGATCGAGCACCAGTTTGCCGTGGATCACTTCGAGGCAATCGCGCGGGTTGCGGATGCGGTCATGGTCGCGCGGGGCGATCTCGGCATCGAATGCCCCTACGAAGAGTTGCCCATCATCCAGCGGCGCATCGTGAAGAAGTGCCAGGAACTGGGCCGGCCGGTGATCGTCGCGACCCACCTGCTGGAGAGCATGATCACCAATCCGATGCCGACCCGCGCAGAGATCACCGATGTCGCCAATGCCGCGTTCGAGCAGGCCGACGCCATCATGCTCAGCGGTGAGACCACCGTCGGGAAGTATCCGCTTCAGTGCCTGGAGGTGTTCGACACCATTACCCGCCGCATTGAGCGCAGTGGTGGCGCCAAATACCATGAGCAGGCCGATCTGACCTCGCCGCGCCAGAAGCTCGCCAAGAGCGCAGTGCTGCTGGCCAACGAACTGCGGGCTGCAGCACTCATCGTCTTCACCCGGCGCGGCCACATGGCCCGGTATGTTTCATGGCTCCGACCCCAGTACTCACCGATCTTCGCCTTCGCCGATCGCTGGCCGGCAGCCGATTCTCTGACGATTTGCCGCGGCGTGTATCCGAGGGTCGTGAATTTTTCCCACGATCAACCGGAGGAGACGGTGGAAGCGGCGATTGCCCTTCTTGTGGCGGAGGGGCACCTCAAGCGCGGCGATACCGCGGTCATTCTGGGCAACGTCACCGCGGGCGATCATGTCGTCGATGCCGTGAGTCCGAGGGTCATCTGACGCCGAATCGACTGGCAGCTCCAACCGAAGCAGCAAAAAGGCCGGGGCAGAAGCCTCGGCCTTTTGGTTGGAAACAATCGTGTGGGGTGCCGATCAACCGGGCACCGTGGCGGCTTCGATCTTGTCGATGCGGAAGCGGCGGGTGACGCCTTCGTTGGTGAACTCCACTTCGGTCCCGGCCGGCTTGCTCACGAGGGCTTGCGCCAGTGGCGTGAGATAGCTGAGAAGGCTCTTGTCGGGATCGCCGTCCCAGGCCCCGACCAGGGTGAATGTCTCGGGGCGGTCGCTGTCGAGATCGGTCAGGGTCACCTTGGTCGCCGGGCCAACCACGTCCGAGCGAGGGTTGGCAAAGTCGGTGCCACGGGCGCGGCTCATTTGGAGCTCCAGCTCGTGCTTGCGGCGATTCAGGACCTTTTGGGTTTCCTTGGCCGACTTGTACTCGTGGTTCTCACGGAGGTCGCCATAGCTTCGGGCCAGGGCGATGTCCTTGACGTTGGCCGGGATCTGCTTCTGGACGAGGTCCTCGTACTCGAGTTTGCGACGCTCGAGGCTGCTCCAGCTGACCAGGAAGGTGTTGTCCTGCTTGGTCTGCTCGCCGGTGATCATACTCTGGATGACCGGATATTGCTTCACGATGCGCGC
Organism: Verrucomicrobiota bacterium; assembly: GCA_025354845.1. Classification (GTDB taxonomy): domain Bacteria; phylum Verrucomicrobiota; class Verrucomicrobiia; order Limisphaerales; family UBA9464; genus CAIVQB01. The sequence continues at coordinate 7,120 of JANXMD010000745.1, forward strand.
CAGCAGCGAACGCCTGTCCATGTCGTCGAAGCTCGGCGACAACTGGAGGGCGCGGGTCATGTCACGGATGACGTCGATGTCCGCGGACTCGATGAGGTCCGGAATCAGTTGCTGATCCTCCAGCACATAGTCTCGGAGGCGGTTGGTCTTCCGCTCGTTGAACTGGTCGCGCTCCATCGCGGTGAGCATGGCCCGGAAGACCTCCGGGGTGAGCAGGTCGGCAAAGAAATCGCTGCGTTCCTTGCCGAACCAGAGCAGGAGCTCGGTGCTGGCGCCGTGCTGGCTGATCAGGCGGGCGAGCGTTTCCTTGAGGAGCTGTTCCTTGTTTTCCTGGAGGAGAAGCTTGGCGCATTCGCCCGCCAGCTTGGCCGGGACGTTGTTAAGCAGGGTCACGATCTGCGCCGGCCACTCGGGGTTGGCGGATTTGTAGGACTCCAGCACGCGACGGTGCTTGGCGGAGGGAATGGCCTCGAACAGCTCGCGCAAACGCGGATTTTGCGACCAGACCGCGGTCGTGGTGATCTCGTTCTCACCGGCGGGCAGGCCGCCGGCTTCACGAAGCTCTTCGCGGACGAAAATGCCTTCCAACGCCAGCGATTGCATGGTGTTGACGTGGCTGCCGATGTCGGCGTTGAGCGCCATGATGGCATCGGTCACCACGCTCTTGTCCTGAAGGTCGGGCAGGCTCTTGAGGATCTCCAAAGCGACGGCCACGCGAGCCTTGAGGCCCTTGGCGGCCTT
>JANXMD010000747.1 GCA_025354845.1 Verrucomicrobiota bacterium
GTGAAGGTGTTCTTGGCGTTCTTGTAGGAGAGCTCCGCGAGGGTCTCGAGGACAGCGACGGCCTGCTTCTTCGAGATCTCAACCTTCTCGGCGAGGGCGGCGGCGATTTGCGACTTGGTGAGGGCTTTAGCCATGGTTTGAGGAGTGTATTTGTTGCTGTTGATCGGTCACTAACGGGCCGAAATTCGGCGGCATTTAAGCAACCGACCTAGCAGGGGCAAGGGAAATTCCCTGTAAAATAAGGTCTCCGGCAGCATTTGACGCCTCCTGAACGCCTTCCTCGTACCGCCCGCGGCTTGACCCAGCCCATCCGCGTTCGCACTCTCGGCGCGTGTCATCCACTCGCATCATCGCCAGCGATTTCAAGTACGAGATCGTCCGGAAAATCTTCGAGGGCGGCATGGGCATTGTCTACGAGGCCAAGCAGCTCGGCGCCCGGGGTTTCTCGAAGCGAGTTGCGATCAAGGTCATTCGCGACCGGTACGCCCGGCAGCCTGAGTTCATCGAGAACTTCATCGGCGAAGCTCGCCTGGTGGCGGACCTGATCCACACCAACATCGTGCAGACCTACCACCTCACGGAAGAGCGTGGCACGTGGATCATTTGCATGGAGTACATCCGCGGCGTGAATCTCGACGAGCTCATCGCACGGTTGCGGCAGACCGGCCGGGCGCTGCCTGCGGAGCTCGCGGTGTTCCTGGTCAGCCGTATCGCCCGCGGCCTTGCCTATGCACATTCCAAGACCGATCCCGACGGCCATCCCCTCGGCATCGTCCACCGCGACATCAGCCCGAAGAACATCATGATCGCCTTCGAAGGCGACGTGAAGGTGACGGACTTCGGCATCGCCAAGGCGCGCGGCTTCCTCACCGACAAGGAAGGCGAGGAGGTGGCCGGAAAGCCGGAGTACATGAGTCCCGAGCAGGCGGACTTTAAGATCACCGATAAGCGCTCCGATCTCTTTTCCGCCGGCGTGGTTCTGGCCCAGCTGCTCACCGGCACCAACTTCCTGCGCGCGGACACCCCGGAGGCCTCGCGCGAACGTGTCCTCACGGCACCCATCCCCGATTTTCCGGCGATCAATCCGGCAATTGAACCGCGGCTGAACCAGATCTTGCATCGCGCCCTGCATCGCGATCTCGCGCTGCGTTTCCAGACCGCTGACGAGTTTCTCTACGAGCTCGAGCACTTCATCTACCACCGCGGATACGGCCCGACGAACGAGACTATGGGCCGTTTTCTCCGCCAGGTGTTCGAGTCCGCCGAACCGTCCGCTTCCCCCGGTCTTCACGGCGCAACCGCCCGGCTTCCTGCGTCCTCGAAATCACCGAGAGACACGGACACTGGGACCTCGCGCACCACCCGCGCGACTCGCACTGGCGCCACCACCCGGACGACGCGCACCACTCGCACCAAAAAAGTGGCGAAACCGCGGAGCCTCGTGGACCGCATCAAATCCCGTTTGAAATGAGCCGCACCAAGTCGCCGCGAACCCGCACTGTCACGCTCGGTCTCCTGCAACACGGATGCGGCGAGGACCCGGCCGAGAACCTCGCCGTCACCCTGGCGGCAGCCGACCGCGCCGCTCGCGACGGTGCCCAGATCCTTTGCACTCAGGAGCTGTTCCGTTCGCAGTATTTCTGCCAGAGCGAGGAGCACCGCTATTTTGATCTGGCGGAACCGATTCCCGGCCCAAGCACCGCCGCGTTCCAGAAGCTCGCCAAGAAGCGTGGCGTCGTGATCATCGCCTCGCTCTTCGAGCGCCGGGCCGCGGGCTTGTATCACAACACCGCCGCGATCATCGACGCCGACGGCTCGTTACTAGGCACCTACCGGAAGATGCACATTCCGGACGACCCGCTGTTCTACGAAAAGTTCTACTTCACTCCGGGCGATCTCGGCTTCCGCGCCTGGGACACGCGCTTCGGACGGATCGGCGTGCTCATCTGTTGGGATCAGTGGTATCCCGAAGCCGCACGGCTTACGGCCATGCAGGGCGCGGAAATCCTCTTCTATCCGACCGCCATTGGGTGGCATCCCTCAGAAAAGTCCGAGTACGGAGTGAACCAACACCAGGCCTGGGAGACCATTCAGCGGTCCCACGCCGTGGCGAACGGCTGCTACGTGGCATCGGTGAATCGGATCGGACTGGAGCGTCCCATCGGCGGTGATGGCCTGGAATTCTGGGGACAGAGCTTTGTGGCTGGGACCTCCGGACAACTGCTCGCCAAGGCATCGGTAAACAAGCCCGAGAATCTACTCGTCCCAATCAACCTCGACACGGTCAACGTCACCCGAACCCACTGGCCCTTCCTGCGCGACCGGCGCATCGATGCGTACGGCGACCTCACCCGTCGGTTTATCGACTGACGCGAAGTGCGTTTCCCGAATTCCCGACCGGCCGGGATTACCGCTTTACCGGCGTGCGGGCACGTCGTTTACTGCGGCATGACCCTCCGGTACCCGTTCCTCTCGCGGTCCCGCACTGCCTTCACGCTGATTGAGCTGCTGGTGGTGATCGCGATCATCGCCATTCTCGCCGGAATGCTGCTCCCCGCGCTGGCGCGGGCGAAACAAAAGGCGGTCACCATCAAGTGCGTGGCGAACAACAAGCAGGTCCTCCTCGCCTTCCACATGTACACGGATGACAACCGGGACAGTTATCCGACCTGCACCGATTGGAATTCCGCCGGCGGCACCAACGGGACGTACGACCTATTCACGGCCATGACCAACCGGCCCCTGTACACCTACCAGGGATCGCCGGAGATCTTCCACTGCCCCGCCGACCGGGGAGACATTTTCTACGAGCAGAACTTCGGGAAGAAATGCACCAATGCCTACGTGCAATATGGCACGAGTTACCTGATGGAATGGGTGGCCGACTTCGCGCGCACCCGGCGCGTCACCGGCGACCGCAACGGAACCGGCGCTGCCGCGCAATCGATCAAGGGATCCGAGGTAGCGCTCAGTTCGGCCAACAAGATCATTCAAGGCGACTGGCCGTGGCATCCCAACCGCGGCTGGGACGATCGCAAGAGCCAGTGGCACAATTACAAGGGTAAAAGCCTCTCGGTGGTGGCGTTCGGCGATGGCCATGCCGAGGCGTACAAGTTCCCCACCAAGCCCGCCGCCGACGCGTTCTGGAGCGCGATACCCAATCCCGGCAATGCGTGGTGGTGAGACGCCCAGTGCCTCCCGCTGCATTCCGTTCCCCGGGCATTGATCTCCAGGCGTCCGCAGGTACTCTGGCTCGGGTCATCATGCGCCGGCTGCGTTTCATTCTCCTGCTCTTCCTGCCACTTTGCCAGTTCCGGCTGGGTGTGGCCGCCGTCGTCTCCCCAGCCCGCGGGGACACCGTTGGCAGTCCGGTCGACTTCGCCTCGCAGGTTCGTCCGGTTCTCGCTTCGAAATGCTTTCAGTGCCACGGCCCGGACGAGTCGTCACGCAAGGCAAAGCTGCGTCTTGACCTCCGCGAGGAGGCCCTGCGCGAGCTGAAAGGACACCGGGCCATTGTTCCCGGCGATCCCGACCACAGCGAACTGGTCCACCGGATCGCACTCCACGATGGCGACGAGCAGATGCCGCCGGCGGAATCGCACAACCCGGTGAAACCCGAGGAGGCGGCACTCCTGACGCGCTGGATCCGGCAGGGCGCCACCTACTCGCAGCATTGGGCCTGGACCCCGCCCCGACGCGCGCCGCTTCCCCCGGTCGGGCGTCGCACTTGGCCGCGCAACGGCATCGATCACTTTGTTCTCTCGCGACTCGAGGCCACTGGACTCGAACCCGCCCCGGCCGCCGATGCGCGAACGCTCGCCCGCCGCGTGGCACTCGATCTCACCGGTCTGCCCCTTCCGCCCGCGGAGCTCGAACGGTTCGTTTCGGATCTTTCTCCCCGGGCCTACGAGCGTCTTGTTGACCACCTCCTGGAGTCGCCGCATTTCGGAGAACGGTGGACGCGCCAGTGGCTCGATCTTGGTCGATACGCCGATTCGTCCGGATACGGGAGCGATCCCCTGCGACCCAATATCTGGCCGTGGCGCGACTGGCTGATTGGGGCGTTGAATCGCAATGTTCCCTTTGACGAATTCACCCGTGATCTTCTCGCTGGCGACCTGATCGAGCCGGGAAGCGATGAACTCCGTTGGGCCACCGCGTTTCACCGGAACACGATGACCAACACCGAGGGCGGCACCGAGGACGAGGAATGGCGCGTCGCCGCAGTGAAGGACCGCACCGGAGTGACCCTTCAGGTGTGGATGGGGCTCACCTTTGGCTGCGCCCAATGTCACTCGCACAAGTTCGATCCGATCACTCAGAAGGAGTACTACCAGATGTACGCCTTCTTCAATCAGACCGAGGACAACGATCAACCCGACGAGCGTCCGACACTGCCGCGCTATTCAGCCACCGAAATCCGGCGACGCACCGAACTCCAGCAGAAGCTCAACTCCCTCGAAGCCCGTTACAACGCCCCCGACACAGCCTTCCAAACCGAGCTCACCTCCTGGGCGGAACGGTCGGCCCGCGCGATCGATTGGAAGCCTCTGATCCCGGCCTCCGTGCAGTCGTCGGCAGCGGTCGGAGCCCGGCTTGACACCGACTCGAGCGGCCTGATCCGCGCCACCGGTCCATCGGCCGCCCGGGACACCTACACGCTTTCCGTTCCGCTCGCGGCCGGCACGACCCTGTCCGCACTGGAGCTCGAGGCGATCCCGGACGCCACGTTGCCAAGCGGCGGTCCGGGCCGGCGGCAAACCAATGGCGGCTTCGTCCTCCAAAACATCCATCTTTCCCTGCTGCGTGGCGCCAGCGCGACCGCGCCGCCCATTCCCGCGCGATTTGTCCGCATCGAATTCCCGGCAAAAGCCGGTACCAATCGTCGCTTGATGCTGGCCGAGGTGCAGGTGTGGTCGCGCGGCACCAACGTCGCGCTGCACAAACCGGCGCGGCAATCGAGCACGGGCTATTTGGGAGACGCGGCTCGGGCCGTGGACGGCAACACCGATGGCCACCACGGACGATCGCAATCCGTGAGCCACACCGGCGACGAGACCTCGCCGTGGTGGGAGGTCGATCTCGAAACCCAGATTCCCGTCGAAGAAATCGTGGTATGGAACCGCACCGACAACGGCAGCGAGCAACTCGGCGGCGCCGAGGTGCATCTGCTGGACGACAACCGGCACGAACTCTGGAAGCAGGAGATCGGGAAGGCACCTCGTCCGGTGACGCATTTGGGACCGCGGGCTCGGCAGATCGTGGCATTGACTCAGGCGACGGCGACGGCCGCCGCGGACGGATCGGGACCCGAACGGGCCATCCTGCCCGAAGACGGTGGCGGATGGGCACCTCCGGCTCGCCCGCTGCGTTCCGCCATCGCCTTCGAACTTGCTGAACCGCTCGCGCTCGATGCCGCTGCCGACCTGCGCATTGAGCTCCGGCAAGCCGCCGGCGACGAAAAGACCTTGGGAAGATTCCGCGTGCTCGCCACCCGCTCTCCGCTCCCGGTCCGACTTTGGCCCGATCGCATTCAATCCGTCCTGGCCACCCCCTCTCCAAAGCGCACCGCGGGGCAGCTCTCGGAGCTCGCCCAATTCTACAAACCGATTTCGCAAACTCTCGGCCCGGTGGCGAAGGAGATGGCCGGCACGCGCGCCGAACGAAGCGGCATCCGCGGCACTCCGGTGCCCGTGATGAAGGAGCTCGCAGCGGATCAGCACCGCGTCACCGCAGTGCTGTTTAAGGGGAACTACCTGGTGCCCGGCGACCCGGTGGAAGCGGGCACTCCCAAGGCATTTCACCCATTGCCGTCGGGGACACCGACCAACCGGCTCGGCCTTTCCGCCTGGCTCACCTCGCAGGACAATCCGCTCACCGCGCGCGTGCAGGTCAATCGCGCTTGGGCGGCGTTGTTTGGCCGCGGATTGGTGGAGACCGAGGAAGACTTCGGCACGCAGGGCACGCTTCCGACCCACCCGCAGTTGCTCGATTGGCTCGCGGTCACCTACCAGACAGCCAAGCGGACCGGCGTCACGGGGAACGAATTCGGGGCCCCCGCGCTGGGATGGGATTTCAAGGGACTGCTCCGCCTCATGGTACTCTCCGCCACCTATCGGCAATCCGCCGCGGCCACGCCGGAATCGCTGGAAAGGGATCCACGAAACCTGCTTCTCGGGCGCGCTCATCGGAAGCGCCTCGACGCGGAGGGGCTGCGAGACCAGGCACTCGCCGTTAGCGGGCTCCTCAGTCAGACGATTGGCGGCCCCAGCGTCTATCCCTACCAGCC
>JANXMD010000769.1 GCA_025354845.1 Verrucomicrobiota bacterium
TGACGCCATCACCCTGAACGAATACTTCGCGCTCCGCCCTGAACAGATGCTCGGCGAGATGCAGCTCGCCGGGAGCATGTATCGTCGCGCGGAGCCGACCTTGGTCGGCAATGGCCGCGACCTCTCGGAGCAGCTTCGCGAAGCGGTGCAGCGGTTGCCCCGCGAGATTTACCGGCCGGTCGAACCGTCACCTTCCGTCCCCGGCGCAGCTCTGACGATTCCGGCGCCCGACGAGGTAAAGCCGAATTCCTTCACTGTTCACAATGGCCAATTGGCCCGAAGGCAGGGTGAGCAACTTGTCGTTCTCTCCAACCTTGCCGAGAACACTGCCCAGCGGTTGCGTGGTTTGGTGAGCGTGCGGGACGCCCTCCGGGATTGCCTTCGCACCCAATGGCAGGATCGGCCCGAGGACGACCAAGTCGCGGCGAGGGCCGCATTGAACCAGACTTACGATGCGTTCCTTCGCCGCTTTGGTCCACTCACCGACCGCCGCAACACTACGGCGTTTCGCGGTGATCCCGATCTACCGCTCCTCCTTTCGGTCGAACACTTCGACCGGGAATCGGGCAAGGCGACGAAGGCCGCCATCTTCCGCGAGCGCACCATCGCCGCCCGCGCGGTTCCGAAAGAATTCAGCGACGCTCGGTCCGCGTTGCTCGTGACGCTCGCCGAGTGCGGGCGGGTCGATCTGGACCACGTCCGCTCCTTGCTCCGCTTGCCCGAAGCCGAAGTTCTCGCCCAACTTCACGGTCTCGTTTTCCTGAATCCCCAAAGCCGCCACTGGGAAACCGACGACGAGTACCTGTCGGGAAATGTGCGCGAAAAACTCCGAGTAGCCGAAGCGGCTGCCGTCGCGGACCCGCAATTCCAAGCCAACGCCGAAGCGTTGAGACAGGTGCAGCCCGAGGACCTTGGCCCGTCAGAAATCGACGCGCGGCTCGGAAGCGCCTGGCTGCCGTGCGAGGATGTCCAAAGGTTCGCCGAGTCCCTGCTGGGAGAACGTGGCGTCGAGATTGGGCATTCCGACCTCATCGGAACCTGGTCGGTAAAGGGCGACTGGAGCGTCCGGACCTCCGTCGCGAACACGACGGAGTTTGGCACCGACCGACGGTCCGCTCTCGATCTCCTCGAAGAAGCTCTGAACCTCCGCACGCCGACGGTATACGACCAAGATCCGACGTCCGACAAACAGCTCGTCAACGCTCCGGCAACCGAGGCCGCCCGCGACAAGCAGCAGAAGCTCAAGGAACGGTTTCAATCATGGGTCTGGGAGGACGAGTCCCGGCGGGATCGTCTCTGCCGACTCTACAACGACCGTTTCAACGGCGTCCGCCTTCGCACGTTCAACGGCGATCATCTTCACCTGCCGGGTGCCAGCGAAGCGATCACCCTTCGCGGCCATCAGAAGGCCGCGGTGTGGCGCATTCTCCAGACTCCCAATGCATTGCTTGCCCACGTCGTGGGGGCCGGCAAGACCTACACGTTGGTGGCCGCCGCTTTGGAACTTAAGCGGCTCGGGTTGGCTCGAAAACCTCTCTTCGTCGTCCCAAACCACAGGCTCGAACAGTTCGGGTCCGAACTGCTCGCCCTCTACCCGGCGGCCAACATCCTCGTGGCGACAAAAGAAGACTTCGAGAAGGAGCGTCGGCAGACGCTCATGAGCCGCATTGCTACCGGCAACTGGGATGCAGTGATCGTCACCCATTCCGGCTTTGAGAAGGTTCCTCTCTCGCAAACCACGCAGGAGGCATTCTTCAACGAGCAAATTGCGGCGCTGGAAAACGCCATCCTCGAACAGCGACAGGAATCGCGCGGCTCACGGCTGGTCAAGGAACTGGAGAAGGCCAAGAAGCGCTTGGAAACGAAGCTCAAGGAGTTACTGGCGGAGGGACACAAGGATCCTGGGCTTACGTTCGAGGAACTCGGCGTGGACCGGCTCTTCGTCGACGAGGCGCACCATTTCAAGAACCTGTTCTACGTCTCCAAAATGACGCGCATCGCCGGGCTGCCGCAGACCGCCTCGCAGCGGGCACTGGACATGTTCCTCAAGGTTCGCCACATCCAGCAGGCCAATGGCGGCGGTGTAGTGTTTGCCACCGGAACGCCCATCGCCAACAGCGTGGCGGAGATGTTCACCATGCAGCGGTACCTCCAGCCCACCGCCTTGCAGGACTTGAAGGTGGATCACTTCGACGCCTGGGCGGGAACCTTCGGTGAACCGGTCACGGCGATGGAACTGTCGCCCGACGGTGCGGGCTACCGCCTGAACACCCGCTTCGCGCGCTTCATCAATGTCCCCGAACTCATGGCCCAGTTCCGCCAGGTGGCGGACATCCAGACGGCCTCGATGCTGAAACTGCCGGTGC
>JANXMD010000789.1 GCA_025354845.1 Verrucomicrobiota bacterium
TCGAAATAGAACTGCGAGGAATCCGGGAGGAAGAACTGATCGCCCGCCGCATTCATCAGGAGCTTTGGCATGGTCAGGCGATCGCGGTAGGAGAAGGGATCTTCGATGGCGTACAGCGCCTTGATCTCCGGCGTGCCGTTCCAGTCCATGATGTGATGCTGGGTGTAGTTGCCCACCGCCGGGGCATAAAAGCCGTAAGCCTGGAAGTGATGCTCCATCGACTTCTCCACGTTCAGCACGTCGATAACAATCGGGCAGATGGCCACGACGCGCGGATCGACGGCCGCAGTGGTCCAAGTGGTCCAGCCGCGCTTGGATCCGCCGGACACCACGAACTTGTCCACCTTCACGTTGCCGCCCTCGGGCGATCCGAGAAAGGCGGTCACGGTATCCATCGCGCGCACGGCCGACTTGGTCATCGGCAGGCGGGCCGGCCAGCGCTCGTCGCCGGTCTTGAGGAATTTGGCCCAGGAGTAGGCGATGAGATCGTCCTCGGTGCGTTCCACACCATCGTTGCCGAAAATCAGTGGCTGGTTCGGGACCATCTTGAGTTCGGCGACCACCGAATGGGTGGCCTTGGCGATGCGAATCAGCTCCGCACCCGGCATCGGGGGACGATCCCCGCGGTTGGCTCCGCCGGAGATGAAGAGCAGCGCCGTCGAGCTCGACACCTGGTCGGGCTTCACCACCAGCAGCCAGTGCTTCCATATCGTGCGGTTCACTTCGTTGGTGGTGAGCCAGGTCTGCGACGTCAGGTCGATCGCATATCCGGTGGCACTCTCGTCACGCAGCGAAATAGCCATCTTCCAGGCGTAGGACGGATCCGGTTTGTGGACATAGCGGTCGAGGGCCGTTTCGCGGTGACCGGATCCCCCGGAGGTCGAGGTCGAGAGGCTGGTACAAGCGGAAACCAGGGCGACGACGGCAAGCAGAAGCGCGGCGACGCGGGAACGGAAGGGGAGCTGCATGCGCGGATTTTGCAGGTGCGGCGCCTCTGGGCCAGCGGAAACGGGTGAGGCTCGGGGTGAACTTCCGCGGAATCGCACCGAAACTCGACCCGAACGCACATCCCTTCTGCGCACAATTGACAGACAGCGCTTCGATCCTAGCCTCGGGGTCCACTCGAACCGATCCGAAGGAATTTTCATGGCTGCCAAAACCGCTGAACCGAAGTCCGCCGTCGCCGACACCGAAGCCCAAAAGCTTGCCGCCACCCGCTCGCGGGACCTGGAGGCCGCGATCTCAAGCATCACCAAATCGTTCGGCGATGGGGCGATCATGCGCCTCGGTGCCGCCGGCGCGCTGCGTCAGGTGGAGGTGATTCCCACCGGGGCCCTGGCCATCGACATCGCCCTCGGCGTTGGCGGCGTCCCCCGCGGACGGGTGATCGAGATCTACGGCCCCGAATCCTCCGGCAAAACCACCCTGATGCTCCACCTCATCGCCAATGCCCAAAAGGCTGGCGGTGTGGCGGCGTTCATCGATGCGGAGCACGCGCTGGATCCCGGCTACGCCAAGAAACTGGGCGTGGATCTGGACAACCTGCTGGTCTCCCAGCCCGACTCCGGCGAGGAAGCCCTGACTATTTGCGAGACGCTGGCCCGCTCCAACGCGCTCGACATCATCGTGGTGGACTCGGTCGCCGCGCTGGTTCCCAAGGCCGAACTCGAGGGCGAAATGGGCATGGCCACCATGGGCATGCAGGCGCGTCTCATGTCGCAGGCCCTGCGCAAGCTCACCGCCATCCTCAGCAAGGCCAAGACCACCTGCCTGTTCACCAACCAGCTGCGTGAAAAAGTGGGCGTGATGTTCGGCAACCCAGAAACCACTCCGGGCGGCAAGGCCTTGAAGTTCTACGCCAGCGTGCGCCTCGACATCCGACGTAAGGACGCCATCAAGGACGCCGCCGGCACCGTAATGGGCAATCACGTGAAGGTGAAGGTGGTGAAGAACAAGGTGGCGCCCCCGTTTGCCGAAGCGGAATTCGACATCCTGTTCAACCACGGCATCGACAAGGAGGGCAGTGCCCTCGACGTGGCGACGACCCTGGGTGTGGTGGAGAAGAAGGGCGCCTGGCTGCAGTTCGCGGGGGAACTCATTGGCCAAGGCAAGGAAGCCTCCCGCAAGGCGCTGGTCGAGAAGCCGGAGCTGATGAAGAAAATTGTCGACGCCGTGCACGCCAAGCGTGCCGCGGTCGAAGTTCCTGCCGACGC
>JANXMD010000801.1 GCA_025354845.1 Verrucomicrobiota bacterium
GGAATACCGCTTCGGCGACGCTGTGGGTGACGAAGAAGGTGGTGAATTGATCGTTGTCGCGCAGGCGCAGCACCTCCTCATTGAGGAAGTCGCGGGTCATCTCGTCCAACGCCCCGAACGGCTCGTCCATGAGTAGGATGCGAGGGCGGGTAGCAAGGGCGCGGGCGATCGAGACCCGCATTTTCATGCCGCCGCTGAGCTGGCGCGGATAGTGACCGGCCACGTTGGCGAGTCCGACCAAGGCGAGCAACTCGGTGGCGCGCGCATGACGTTGATCACGAGTCCACCGTCCTTCCAGCTCCAGGCCGAGCTCCACGTTACCCTGGACCGTTCGCCAGGGAAGGAGGGTGGCGTCCTGAAAAATGAAGGACATGATTTCCCGCGCGTTCTCGGGAGTCATGCCGTCCAGGCGAATGGATCCGCCACTGAGCGGGCTCAGGCCGGAGAGCAGGCGGAGCAGCGTGGATTTTCCGCAGCCGCTGGGACCGATGAGCGAGATAAATTCCTCCCGTTCAACGCGGAGGGTCAACGAATCGAGAACGACACTTCCACTCGGCCAACGCTTGGTGACCGACTCGAGTCGGATGAAGTCTGGCTGGGACCGCGGCGGCATGGGCTCCGGTTTGGTCATGGGGCACGGGGTGGTCCTGCGACCAGCGGAAGCCAGATCGAGCTCGGGTGCCCAAGGGTGTGAATGATCTGTTGCTGATTGATTCGCCAATCGCGCGGCGACGCTTCGTGTGGAGCGGTCTCGCCGCCGGGATTGCGGTCGTAAAGCGGAAAGGCCGCGCCGGCGATTTCGATGCCGATCCGCTCACCCGCGCCGAACACGCAACTGGTGGGTTCCAGTTCAAAGTCCCACCGCTGGACAGCGTCGGCGTTCAATCCGTGCGCGCCGAACATCCAGGTGCTCCGCGCCACGCCGTGACACAGGTTGAGGGCGCGTCCGTCGGGCGTGTGGCGAACAAGCTTAACCACCAGGTCGGCCGAAGAGAGTCGGCTGGTGGCGTGGATCTCCACCCGCGGCGCCCCGCAGACGTGAACCGGCAGGTCGAGGGGTGCGCTTCGGTAGACCAGCAGGTGATTCAACTGGCTGCTGCGGGTTTGATTGAACTGACCCGGCGCACCGCCTGGGCCCGGGCTGCCGGTTGGGACCTCGGGTTCATGAACGAAGGTATCGCGCGGTTCCTCGGAGGCGGGTGGCGTGGAGTCGAGTCGGCCGTCTCCCTTGGCGGAGTTGGCGCGCCCGTCGGAGCGCAGGAAAAGTCGACACCCCGGGAATCCGCGCTCCGACGCAGAGGGAGCTCTGGGCAGGGTGGCGAGGTGGAGTTGGGATGGAGTGTGCCACCGGTTGATTCCCTGGGCGAACACCCGGAAGCGTGGCTCATTGGAAAAGGTGCCCGCATCCTTCAACCAGTGATCGAACCAGCGCAGATGCAGCAGATCGGTGTCCAGGCTGGCGTCGGCTCCGAAGTCGGTTTCGCCGGCAAAGCGCGACCAGGGAATATGCGTCCAAGGGCCGGCGACGAGGTACTGCTGGTCGCGTGCCGTTGCGGTCCCCGCATGAGTGCGCAGCGATTCGAAAAGATGGGCACTCCCGTGCAGGTAGGTGTCGTACCAGCCCAGAAGGTGCAAGGCCGGGATCTGGATGGCGTCGTAGCGATTTGAAATATCGAACGACTCCCACCAGTTCGAAGGCTCGCGATGATGAACCCAGTCGGCGTAATACGATTCAAGCCCTGGCGCGGTCAGTTCCGGAATGGAGGCATAGGGGGCCTGTGCGAAGAGCCGGGGAAGGTTCAACCAGGCCGCCTCGAGGGCGGCACCGGGAGCGGGATCGGACAGTCGACGAGCATCCGCCTTCAGCATCTGGGTGGCCCAGCCGACGGTGCTGGCGAGCCGCAGCGCGCCGTGGTGATAGAACCATCCGCGTTGAAGATCGCCCGCAGTCTGCGCGGGAACGATGCAGCGGAGTGCGGGAGGTCGCTCGGCGGCGGCCAGCAATTGTGTCAGCCCCTGATAACTGAACCCGTACATGCCGATTCGCCCGTTGCATTCAGGCCGGCCGGCGAGCCATTGAATCGTCTCGGCCCCGTCGCGCCCCTCGTGGCGAAAGGGGTAGAACTCGCCGCCGCTATCGCCTCGTCCGCGAACGTCCTGGACCACGACGTTGTACCCATGTCGGGCGAACCACATCGGCTGCGCGCAAACCACCGTCGTGGCGATGGCCCGACCATATGGCTGGCGCACCAGAAGGGTTGGAGCGGTCCCCGATGAGGGCGCTTCCGGGGGATAGTAGTGGTCCGACACCAGTTCCGTGCCGTCCGACAGGCGGAAGCGGACCTCCCGCTCGACCGTGACGCCCGAACCGCAGTCCACCCGGGGCACGGAGCGCCGCGCCGTGCTTGCGGCTACGGGTTCCGGCTGGGTGTTGGCCCGCATCGATCAGACCTTCAT
>JANXMD010000812.1 GCA_025354845.1 Verrucomicrobiota bacterium
CTTCCGGGCGTCTGCGGTGTAGCTTGCGAATGCCTGCTTGGAATCCTCCTCGGAAAGGGTGGCAATTCTATCCCCGAAAAGAGTGTTCATATATTCCCGGTATCGGGTGTCAGCCATGGCATTCTGGGTGACGATCACGTGGGGTTCCTCACCGCTGGTCTCGTTTAGGAGCTCGGGAACCCAGCGGCCGTTATCGGTGCCACCGACATAAACCATGCCCGGCCGCAGCGACCCGAGAATCGCCTTGCCGTAATCGAGGAGCTTCTGTGCGGGCCACTCGTGGACCTGTTCGGCGACGCCATACGCGTCGAGTACCGCGCTCCAGACGGGATTCAGCGCCGCGGAATTGGTGGAGCTTTCATACTGTCCCGACTGTCGAGCCAGAGGGATCCAACGGGCCTCAATATCTGGCCAATGACCGGATTCCAGCGCGTCGAAGAACTGTTCAACTTCAAGGGGGACCTCGGCGCCCGCCTTCCTGGCCATTGAACGGGCCAGAGTCCGCCTGGACCGCGCGAACTGCTGCATTTTTCCAGCAACGATCTCTTCGGCGGACGCTCGGGGTATTTTGCTCCCGGGTTGGATGCGAAAAGGGCTGGCGTGCGGGAGGGGGTGCGCTCCCGCTGAGCTGGGCGGCGGTTGGTATTCGACGCGAACGGACTTTGTAGCCGACGAGGAGCGACGCGTAGCAATCAGGAGGACCAGGAGTCCAAGCAATCCGGCGATGGCTATGAAGACCCTGGGCTGGCGACGTGGGGCACCACTCCTTGGGCGGGACTTCGGCTGGCGAGGATGATCCATGGTGGGAATGGTTGATTCCACTCCACCAGACACCGAGGTAACCGAGATTTGTATCGTCGTCGCGTTGTCTGCCTCTTCGGACACCAGCCGCTGACGTCTACAGCTTGGGTTCCGGCCACTGCCGGAACACGATGCATACGTGCGTCTTGTCCAGCAGGGAGAACTCCAGGGCCCCCCACGGACGCTTCGTCACGCGGGGCAAATTCGGATGCAGCAAATCTGGGCGGCGCGCCGAGATCTCTTGATGCAGCGCGTCGATGCCTTGGGTCTCAATTGCGAGCTCGGGTCGGTCTTTGGCGGCGTATTCGGGACTCTCGACCACATAGACCTTCACGCCCTCGCGCTCCACGACCGCCAGCGAGTCGTCTTGGTAGAGCACTTGGCATCCCAGCCCGTGAACGAAGAGGTCGAGGCCTTCTTCCATGCGGTTGAAGAAGACCTTGGGAATCAGGCGAAGCATGGAGGGCATGGAAGGAGAGTCTAAAGTCTAAAGTCTAAAGTCGAAGGTCGAAAGTCCGTTCACGGCAGCAGGCGTCGATTCTGTTCGTTGACTGGCTCCGGGTGGGAATGGTGAGACGGGAAGCTGGCGGCGGGTTTTTCATTAGACGGCTTCGCTCCGTATGACGAGGGTTGGGTTTGGGAGTTTTCCTTTTGCCTGGCGTTGTGGTCAGGCGTCTCCTTGGAGCTCAGGAACGGCGCAGTGGCCGTACCCTGGACGACCCATCCAGCTCCACCGCCCCAACTTGTGCCGCCTTGCGTGCCCTCCCATGACATCTTTCTTCGCTCGAACCTTGGTTGCTCTGTTTGTCTGGAATGTCCTGAATGCTGCGCCGGCTGCACTACCCGATGATCCCCGATGTACCTCCGAGGATCGGCGATTCATGAAGCGGGCCTATGAACTGGCTCGGGAGGGCGTGGCGTCGGGGAACGCCCCTTTTGGCGCGGTGCTGGTGAGGGATGGAAAGGTGCTGGCAGAGTACCACAATCAGGTCACCACGATGACCAATGTCATCCAGCACGCTGAGACCGGATTGCTCGCCAAATTCAGTCCCAGGATTGACCGCGCGACCTTTGCGGCCTCGACGCTCTACACCAGCAGCGAGCCATGCACAATGTGCTGCGGGTCCATTCGGTTCGCGGGAATTGGCCGCGTGGTGTACGGCGTCACCGAGAGTCAGTTTGAGCAGGTGATCACCGGCGAGGTACAGGCGGGTCCCCTCGGCAGCAAGGAGATCTTCGCGCGAACGGCACCCCAGGTAAAGGTGCTGGGTCCGCTTATGGAGGCGGAGGGGTTGGTCGAGCACCAGAACTACTGGCCCTCGCATGTGAATCCGGCCCGGATGAAGCGGATGAAGTGATTCGACACCGCAGCGACGCAGGGGCGCGGGGGAGCAAGGAACTCGCCGGCAGGATGCCAGCGCTCCGGACCGTCTGAAGCCGGAACTCCGAACGGGATGGCCGAATCACGGGGCGAATCCCATCAGCCAGCTTCCATATCCCATTTCCTAGGGTCCTCAGTTTCTCTGCGTCTCCGCGCCTCTGCGGTTCCATTCCGCTTCTGGGATCGGGCGCTCGGTGGGGCGTTGTGGGAAACGGGTTCGCGGGTTAGCGTGTCATCCGGTGCCCGTCACGGATCACATTCGCAACAAACTGTCGCAGGTTCCCCATCGCCCTGGGGTGTACCTGCACAAGGATCGATTCGGCACGGTAATTTACGTCGGCAAGGCTCGCGATTTACGCAAGCGAGTGAGTCAGTACTTCCATCCTTCCCGCCGCATGGGGTGGGATCTGAAGTTCAACGCGTTGGTGGACGCCATCCACGACTTCGACTGGCATGTGGTGAAGAGCGAGCCGGAGTCCCTCTTGCTGGAAG
>JANXMD010000824.1 GCA_025354845.1 Verrucomicrobiota bacterium
TGGTTCGTTCGCGGTTTGGCCTGCGAAATGAAGTCCATTCCCGTTCTAGGTGACGAGACACTCTACATCAACGGCTGGGGTTGGGGAGAAAACCAACCCGGCAAACAGGTCAAGGTCATGTCCTTCGAGGAAGCCTTAAAACTGGGCGATGCCGATCACGACGGAAAGTTGTCCTTGGCGGAAGGCGTCGATGAACGCACGCGAAAGCAGTCCTATTTTGAAGCCTTTGATCTGGACCGGGATGGCAAACTCGACGCGAAGGAATGGGAAATCTATCGCGCGCAGATGTCGGCTGAGAACGGGTTGCTTTCGATCCATCTTGGAGGGCATGGAGACATGACCCCCAATGCCATCCGCTGGAAGTACCAGCGGACAGTGCCTCAGGTGCCTTCCACCCTGCTTTACCAAGGCATTCTTTACATGGTCAACGACGGTGGCCTATTGCTTTCCTTCAAACCGGAGACAGGCGAAGTCATCAAGCACGACAGATTGGTCGGGGCCATTGACAACTACCTGGCGTCGCCGATTGCCGCGGATGGGAAAATCTTTTTTGTGAGTCAAACCGGCAAGGTATCGGTCGTCAAAGCGGGGGGCGAATGGTCCGTATTGAAGGTGAATCCGCTCGACGATGCCTGCACCGCGACGCCAGCGATCGCGGGAGGACGAATCTACATCCGCAGTCAAAGCACTCTGTTCTGCTTTGGAACGATTCAATAAATGGACCGCTGGTCCACGATTCGATCCGCAGGCCGGCAATTGACCCCTCCCGTTTCTTGGAGCAATTGCGTTCGCCACCGGGTTCAAAGAAACGGAACCAGATTATAGGGACGCTGCCTGTTCAGGCCGGTGTGTTGCTGGCCCTATCGCGACGAATCTGATTGAGAATCAGCGCGCCGATCACTACGCAAACCGCGATGGCGCCGAGGCCCAAATCGTAATTGCCGGCGGCATCCTTGGCGACGCCGAAGGCGCTGGTGCTCAGGAATGAGCCGAACTGCCCAAAGGTGTTCACCGCGGCGATTCCGACGGCGCGATGGCGTTGGTGCAGGGTTTCGGAGAGGGCGCTGAAGAAGACCGGCTGGGAGGGTAGCCACGTCGCCGCAAGCGCGAGGAAGGCGAGGGCGGAGAGCACCGGCGACGGGTTGAAGGCGAGGATGACGAAGCTGAAAGCGACGATCAGCGCGGGCCCGAGAATATGCCAAAAGCGTTCCTGCCACCGGTCGGAATGCCAGCCCAGCCCGCTCAGCGAGACGACGCCAAGCACACCGCCGACAGCGACGAGCAGGCCGACACCCCGTGTGTCGAGGCCGGTCTTCAAGCTGAGGATTTGTGGCGTCGAGCCGTAAAAGGCGTTGGCGGCGCCGAGATAAAAAAACCAGACCACGCCGAACAACAGCACCGGCCGGTCGGCAATGGCACGAAGGACGCTGTCATGCCTCGTGCTGGTGATGGTGCTCGCATCGGCGGCGAGCGTGCTGGTCAACCAATGGCGTTCATCCGGATCGAGCCAGGCGACCTTCTCCGGGCTGTCGGGAAGAAATCTGTAGACGATAACGCCCATGGCCAGCGCCGGTACGGCTTCGAGCAGGAACAGCCATTGCCAGCCGTGAAGACCCAGGACCCCGTTTAGGTTGAGGATCGGGGCGGAGACCAGGCCCATGAGGATCTGTGACGCCGGTTGTGCGACATAGAAGCGGCTGACAGCGCGGCCACGCCATTTGGCCGGAAACCATATGCTGGCGTAAAACAAAATGGCAGGGAAGAAACCTGCTTCGGCGGCACCGAGCAGGAAACGTAGGATGTAGAATTGCGTCGGCGTCTGCACAAATATCTGAGCGGCCGAGATGAGGCCCCAGGTGATCATGATGCGCGTCATCCAGAGCCGAGTGCCAAAGCGCATCATCGCAACGTTGGAAGGAACCTCGAGGAAAGCGTAGCTGACGAAGAAGATCCCGGCGGCAAGGCCATAGACGGTCGCGCTGAAACCCAGATCCTTGTTCATCGTGGCGGCGGCGAAGCTGATGTTCAGCCGGTCGACGATGGCGATCAGATAGGCGATGAACAGGAACGGCAGCAGCCGCCACTGTGCCTTCTTCATCACGCGTTCTGCCAGGCCGGGCGGTATTTCGGTCGCGGTGATCGATGCCATGCTCAGACCTTCCGCTCGGTTATGCCAATGCCTGGGGATAGGAATATGCCTTTTGACGCCGGGCGGTTCGGGGGAATTGGTTTTTGAGGGGACACTTTGGAACCATATTCCCAGAGAATGGGAGGCCAGGGAACCACAAACCGGTTTATTGGCCGCTTCACCGGAGGTATCGACAGCCGCTCAATTGACCGATTCGACCTGAGATGCTTATGAAGAAGAGAGAGGGGTGGACTCGGTCGATCCTTCCGTTGCAGAACGGGCCTGAAATCGAGTGTTTCGCAATCCTTCCAGCGCGGATCCGTACCGGTGCAGGGGAAACCACGGCACCCGACCACGACCGGTTCTTAGGCTACTAGCAGGTCATCATCAACGAGCGGTTGGGGCCAGAGCCCACCGCTTTCCTGAGGGATCAGCCGCGGGAAACCCTACCACCGGGACGAGCCGGCGCTTCGCGTCGATCACCCGGAGTAGCGTCTCATATGACTGCTCCACCCGAATCAATTCCCTGAGTGAATCCGTTAACAGTGGTGGGTCGACCGCCTGCATCCATGCGAAGAGCTTTTTCACGGATATAGGCCCTGGTCTCGTCAGACAATTGCAGCCTCTCACCGCTCTAATTGTTTACCGTGTGACTTGGTTGCACCTGCAAGTCCGCCTTCCTCCGGCGGCGGCTACGATGGGAAGCGAATGGTGACGATCGGGAACCCGAGGTTGCGACGAATCCTTTTGGCAAACACCAGCACCTGGCAGGTTAGGAATCCTCCGAAGCGACCGACAAAACCGCCCCCAGCGAGGACTCTTTCCAGGCGCAACACGGCTGACCCGTTGGCGCGAACACCAGCGCTTTGGGGGATCAGGTGTTACGGCTGGTGGGGTGCAACCTTTGGATCCTCCTTGGGCAACGCGAGCGTCAGGGCCATCGCAGCCCAGCTGGTTCCGGCAGCAGACACCCATTGGTCGTACCTGTGGGGGAAGCTTCCCTCAAAGTAGGGCTGAAACCCGAGGGCGCGTGTTTTCGTATACCAGGACCCGTCCTCCTGCTGGGTGGAGAGCAGATAGTGGACGGCACGTTGATACTGGGGATCGGAGGCGGCCCAACCGGCACGCTGAAGGGCCACGAGGCTCTTTGCGGTGGCGTATGGCGTGCTGGCCAGAGTTGGCAGGTCGGACCAGCCTCCGTCCGACCGCTGCGTTGTCAGCAGCTCCTTCATTGCCTTTTGGACCACGGCGGGATTGGCGCCGGCCCAGACGAGGCCGGTGAGGCGCCAGCTTCGATCGTCGTTGTTGAAGGCTTTTGCCTGAGCCAGCCACGAGGCGGCCAGGCGGACGGATTTCGTGAATTCCGCCCGGCGAGTCTTGGGCGCATAGGCCTGGAGCGCCCGCATCGCGAGCGCGGTTTGGCCAATATAGTTG
>JANXMD010000177.1 GCA_025354845.1 Verrucomicrobiota bacterium
TCCAGAACGGCCGCTGACGGTGTCCACGTACTCAAGGTCCACTTTGCCGGTTTGGATCACGTCGTTTCCGGTCGAAACGCCTTCCACGCGTTCCTGCTTCAATCCGGTGAATTCCCAGGTTGCGTATCGGCGGCTGAAAAGCTGAAACAGCATTGCCAACTGTTTCGATCGCGTCGTGGGGTCGAGATCGTTGGGCATTTGAACCAATTCCTGAAACCGTTGCTCGTTTTGCGTGCGGAGCGACGCCAGGAAACTCACCGAAGCGTCCTGGGGGGTTGCCATACCCCGGTCGGTCAGACCAACGAGGGGATTCCATTCCATCGAGCGTGGGAGTTTTGACCCCGCGGGTGGGTTCGTGGCGGACGAACGCCCTGTTTCCCGGAGCAGCTGCGCCACCTGGCCGCGCAGTCGGAGTAATTCTGCCGGGGTGCCGGATGACCGAGACGAAGCGGAATTCGTGTTCGCGAGACGGGTGCGCAGGGACCTCAGTTCCTCCTGATTGGAGGCGAGCTGCTGCGAGAGAATTGCGTTTCCCTGACGAAGTTGTCCCACCTCCTGCATCTCGAAGAACAAGGCGGTTCCTAGCGCCGCAAGCGTGAGGGTGATGACAGTGGTCTTGGTCGTGGTGGTAGCCATGAGGGTAAAAAAGCCGATGGGGGCGGAGGCGCTGGAAATGGCGGCAATCGAAATCGAAGTGGCCAGACCCACTGGAGCGGCGCTGATGGCGGGACCTTCCAGGGCGTACACCAGCGCCGCAGCGGTGGAAGTGACGCCCTGTTGCGATAGAAGCCGCCGGAGCTTTCCGAGGGCGCGATCGCCGCGCATACGGGCGGTGTTTTCCTTGAGTCCCAATCGCGTTCCAATGGATCCGAAGGACTCCCGTTCCAAATGATGGAGCAACAAAATGCGGCGATCTTCCTCCGACAGCCCATCGAGGGCGGCATCGAGAACGGGCGAAAGGCGAGACCAGTCGGTGTCGGGGGCATCAGGAGCAGAAAGGACCATGATCGTTGCGGCTGCCTCCTCTCGTCGAGCTCGTCGGAACTCATCACGAACGTGGCATTGCGCCATCCGGCGAGTCGTGATGTGGAGCCACCCAATGAGCGCAGGATGTCGATTCAGGGTTGAGGCGTTCTTGGCTAGCGCCGCAAACACATCCTGAGAGAGGTCCGCCGCAGCGGCCGCATTCCCTCCCAGACGACGAAGTGCCGCGGAATAAACCACGTTCAGATGCCGGAGGACCAGTGTCGCAAACGCGCCTTCCGATCCCGAATCCAGGTATTCCTGAAGCAGTTCCCTATCGGTTGGCGATCGACCTTCCAGCGACATCTTCCTCCTCCAATGGCCGACGGAGCCGAAATCGCACGACAAATCTCAAGGGCTCCGAAATCTCGGACGGACGGCCACCCTTTTGACGGGGAGCCAGCCGCTAGTGAAGGCTGGTGGGTTTGGGGTCGTGGTAGGCAACTCCAAGTTCATGGAAGAGAAAACTGAGCACATCGGCATCCTGGTCCAGTTGCTCGCTGCGAGCGGTGCCGGCACCATGGCCGCTATTGGCACTGGTGCGCAGCAGAATGGGGTGTCCTGAGCCGGTTGCCGCCTGGAGTTGCGCTGTCATCTTTCGGGAGTTCAGCGGATTGACCCGACCGTCGTTGTCCCCGGTGAGGAAGAACACCGCTGGATACTTCACATGAGGGGTCACGTGGTGATACGGGGAGTACGCGTAAAGTGCTCGAAACTGTGCCGGATCTTTCACCGTGCCGAACTCGGGAACGTTGAACGCCCCGTTGGGTTCCAGTTCCACCCGCAGCATGTCGTAGATGCCCACATGGGAGACCACGGCCCGAAACAACTCCGGATGCTGAGTCAGGACGGCACCCATCAGCAATCCCCCGTTGCTGCCCCCTTCAATCGCGAGGTGCGAAGCCTGAGTGTACCGGCGGGAGATGAGGTGACGCGCGCAGGCGGTGAAGTCGTCGAATACGTTTTGCTTGTGAATTCCCGATCCGGCGCGATGCCATTCACTCCCGTATTCGCCGCCGCCGCGCAGATTGGCCACCGCAAGAACGCCGCCTTGGTCGAGCCAGAGCCGCCCTTCGGCTCCGAGGAACTTGGGAGTGATGTTGATTCCGTAACCGCCGTAGCCGGTGAGGTGCACGGGGTCTCTGCCGTCCAGCTTAGTG
>JANXMD010000069.1 GCA_025354845.1 Verrucomicrobiota bacterium
ATTTGGGGATGCACCGGTGCTTGGGCAGGTTGATGGAACGCTGCCCAATGGAAGCGCGGGAAAGGTTGTCGGTGTGCTGCGTGACGCGGATAGTCGCGTCCAATTTCGATCAATGGCCGGCGGACCTGCGTTGGAATCTGAGATCTTCTACCCGCTGACGGAATCGACCTTCCTTGCTGCAGGTGGACGGATCTACAAGACCGGTGGGGCGGATCAGTGGAGCTTCCATATCGGTTACGTCATCAGTCTGGACAAGGTGGCGTCGGCGCTGGGCGCTGCGGTGCAGTAGTCGAATGATTTTCGACGGTTCCTCCGTCGTGTCGTGGACGGCGGCATCCGGCTGGGGCGGGTGCCGCCGTTTTTCGTGCCTGGATTGGTTCGCGTTTGGCTTTTGGGAGGACGACCCGCTAGCTTGTGGCCGTTGTGGCCGCGAAAAAGCACCCTGTTGAACCCGTTCGTGAAGTCGCCGGCTCCTTGCCGGTGGATTCGCCGCAACGCCGGCGCCTGCCGTTGCTGCTGCGACGGTCTTGGTACGGACTCAACCAGGCGTTCCGCCGCCGCATTGCCCACACCGGGGTCACGCCGGACCAGTTTACCGCCATGCGGACCCTCGTGGAGGGGGATCCCGCAGGCATGACCCAGCGCGAGCTCACTCTCGCCATGTCCAGCGATCCCAACACGGTGGCCTCGCTCCTCGAACGCATGGAAGATGCCGGCTGGGTGGAGCGCAAGGCGCACGAGCGCGATCGGCGCGCCTACCGGATCCGCCTGCTCGACGCGGGACGCGAACGGTTCGAGCAGGTTCGCGATCTGGCGGTGGATTTGCAGTCCGATGTTCTGGCGGTGCTTCCCGAAACCGAGCGGGAGGCGTTTCTCGCTCGGCTCGACCTGGTCGCCACCGCCTGTCGCAAATCGGCCGATGACGCACCGCGTTCCCGTGCCTGACCCTGGGGTGCGCCTTTCCGATTTTGCCAACTTTAGCCTATGGATTTCCCTCCTGAACTACCGCCGATTCTCTTGAGTGCGGATTCAGGGGCTCAGACGACCCTTCCCGTAGAGACGCCGATTCCGCGCTGGCGTGGCTGGGTTCTGCTCCTCCTGATGGCTGCCTATCCCCTTTCACTTGGACTCATTGGCGCGGCGTCGCAGAAGGGGAACGCGGAACCAGAAGCAATGCTCCCGGAAACGGTGAGCGGATTGTGGAAAAGTGCCGGCGCCAATTTCGGACTTTTTGCGCTGTTTTTTGCGGTGGCGTGGGCCATTTCGCGTCCGGGTGTGTCGCGGCTCTACCTGAAGCGTCAGAATCCTTGGGCAGTCCTCGGGCTCGGAGTGGTCTGGTCCATCGGACTTCGGATCCTGGTTGCCATCATGGTGGTGGCGACGATCGGCGTGATGTGGGCGTGGTCCACCGCGCACGGGCGTGTCGCGGATGATCTCGGCGGATTTCGGCCCAAAATTGAGAACGTGATCTCACCTGCCGCGCTGCACGACCCGGTGTATCTGGTGACCGTGCTGACGCTCATCAGCTTCGTGGTGGCAGGACTTCGGGAGGAATTGTGGCGGGCTGCGATGATCGCCGGAGTCGTGCTGGTGCTGCCCGCCCGGTGGCAGGGTCGGCGCGGGGAGATTCTCGCGGTGGCGCTTGGATCGGTGGTGTTCGGCCTCGGTCATCTACCCCAAGGGATCGGCGGCGTACTCCTCACTGGAGTGTTGGGCATCGGCCTTGGCGGCATCCTGATCGGACATCGATCGCTGTGGATCGCCGTCCTGGCTCACGGATTCTTTGACGCCACGTCGTTCCTCGGACTTTGGGCCGTGGATCGTGCCGGCCTCCTCAAGCAATTCCTCGCTCCCTGAACTTAGATCTGGATCGCGTCGCCGTCCTTGGCGATGCGATCTCGCCCGGTCCCGAGGGCGGCGGTGATCTTCGCCTTCATTTGTGCCCGTGATTTCCACCAACGTTGCGCCAGGTGGATCCAGACCACCTTGCGTAAGGAGGCGTCACGGAGCCGTCGTAGCAGGTCATTCGGCGAAACATGTGATAACTCGCAGACGAGCAAATCCAAGGGCGCGGTGAGCAAGGGTTCCAGGTCGCAAACCTGTCCGATGTCGGCGGAATGGGCGATGCGGAGTGCGCCCGATTCGATGAGAAAGGAAAAGGCATCGTAGCAGGTCCCCGGACTCTGGCTGGCGAAGCGTTGGCGCAGGCTGTCGAGGTGCGTGGTCGGGAAGGCCGTGACGGTGCAATCACCGCAGGCGAAGGGTTGACCTGCGACGAGCGGATGCCACTCGATGGGGAAGCCAATCAGGGCCGGTGGCAGCAGGGTCGCCTCCAGCCACGCCTGCAGTGCAGCGATGGCTCCCGCGGGTGCGTGCACGTGGAGGACGCGTTTCCGTTTCCCGAGCCACAGCCCCTGGA
>JANXMD010000093.1 GCA_025354845.1 Verrucomicrobiota bacterium
CACACGCGCGAACGCCCGCGGGCGAGGTCCGCCTGCCATGCCGCGATCACGCATAACGCGATGGAAAATCCCAGGCTGGCAAAACCGAAGGCGGTCAGATGCGGCACCACCGAACCCAACGTCAGCAACGGGAGCGTCACCAATACGTAGTACTCCAGGCTCGTCACCACGGTGAGCAGCAAGCTAGGCGAGCCCGAGTAGATGCTCTGGAAGAAGGCGCTGCCGAACAGGCCGTGATAGATCACCGGACCGCGGGTCTCGACGCCGATTTTTGCCGGCGAGTAAATCCGCCCCTGCCACCGCGATCCACCAAAGCGGTTGAAGTTCTCCGGATGACGCCGCTCCAGCATGGCTTCGGCCTCACCGTATCCACCCTGTTGACGGAGGTAGGCCTGGACGGTGTTCCGGCGGTAATGCCAGACGAAACCGCCGGGGCTGAAACCGATTCGATATCCACGCTGCTGTAGTCGCCAGCACACGTCCACGTCATCGCCCGCCTTGCGATAAACCGGATCGAAGCCGCCAATCTCCATCAGCGCCCACTTGTAGAACGCCATGTTGCAACCCGGGATGTGCTCCGCGAGACGGTCGGTGAGCATCACGTGCGCCGGACCACCTGGCGAGACCATCACCGCTGCCGCCACGGGGGAATCATCCTGCGGCAGTAAATTGTGTCCCCCGATCCCCGCAAACCGGGAATTCAGCAAATCGCCCACGAGGTAGTGCAACCAGTCTTCATCGGCTCGGCAGTCACTGTCGGTGAAGGCGACAATGTCGCCCGTCGCCGCGTAGATACCGGTATTGCGTGCCACCGAGAGGCCCTCGTTCTTCGGGTGGCGGATCGTCCGCACGCCGGGAAAAACGGAAGCGATCTGAGGCGTGGAATCGGTCGAACCGTCGTCCACCAGGATCACTTCGTAGTTCGGGTAGTTGAGCTGCTCGAGCGACTGCAGACAGGCCTTGAGGGTGGCGGCTCCGTTGTAGCTGGCCACCACCACTGAGACGCGGGGCGTCTGGGTCAGTGGGAAATAGGGAGCCGCAGTGAACTGGGCCCTCACCACCTCCAGGGATTGTTTCGGAGACCGATCTGCCCGGGTGAGCCCAAACTTCCAGTCCTCAACCAAACGATGATCCTTGAACCACTCGTCGGTGTAGGAAAAGACCACCGCTCCGGCGCAGCCCGAGCGAAACGCAGTCTCGATGCTCCAGCCCAGCACCTCGGCCTGGCGCTCCTCGCCTTCGCGAACCGTGTCGATGCCGAACTCGCCCAGCATCACTGGCTTCGTGTCCGCCAACATCTGCAGTCGCGCCAGGTAGTTCTCCAACGCGCGCTGTTGATGCAGGTAAACGTTCCAGCAAAAGAAGTCGACGGTGCGCGGACTGAGGAATTCGGTGGGCGGGAAGTTTCCGAAGGTGCAGAGGCACTCGGGATCCTCGCTGCGGGCGACGGAGACCAAGTCATCAATGAAATCACACACCGCCGCCCCGCCGCTCCAGCGAACGATGTCGGCCGGAATTTCGTTCACGACGGACAGCGCAAACACGGCCGGATGAGCGGCACAGGCCCGGGCCGCGGAACGCACCGCCTCGACGGCTTCCTTCCGCGTACGATCGTTTTCCAGGAAACACAGGTGTTTGTTCCAGGGAACGTCCACGAGGACCTTCAAGCCATGCTCGGCCGCGAGATCGAGAAACCACCGAGGCGGGATGTGATAGATCCGGAGGAGATTTGCCCCCAACCGCGCGATCTGCAGGAAATCCAGCGATGTGGCCTCAGGTTCCGGAAACGCTTCGCCGGCGCAGTTCGGCGGGAATGGCCCATAGACCATCCCCTTGGGAAAGAACTTCCGGGAACCTACCCGAAAGAACTTCCCATCCACCGTCACCCGCGACCGGGCGCTGGCGGTAGGTTCGCTCACAGAGGGAGAGAGGACCGCCCGGGGAATCGGACGAACGAAGGGCTCCCTAGATGTGGGGAGAGCCCGTTGGACAGAGGGGAGCCGGGACGACCGGGAGCCGCCGGTGCGTCCGGGCAGAACCCGGAATCCGGGACGGCGAAAGGCAATCGCATCAGCAGTCATGGTGCAGGAGGAACCCGCCATCGTGCAAGAGACGCCCGAACTGCCGGATCCTGTGAGCCGTTCCGACGCGAACCCATGGCAAGGTCTTCATGCTCAGTTGGACGACGACGGGTTTCCCTCGATTCTCCAGGTGTTCGGCAGCGAAAAACCCTTCGGAAGGCGATTCCGAAGGGTTGAAACCCTATTGAGGGCACTCATCACCAACGACGGCCACCCTCGTGCCCATGCATCGAGCTTCCATGAGGACCGTGTCCGTAGCCATAGCTGTAGCCGTAGCTGCCGTAATAGACCGGCCGGCCGCACACGACGGGAGCCGGCACATAAACAACGCGGGGGGCCGGGGCGCAGTACACCGGCGCCGGAGCGCAGGAGGAATAAACAACCGGGGCCATCTCACGCGGACGAAAAGCATCAACGAACACGCCCGCAACCGCCACACCAGTAAGCACTTTCCCAGCCGTCGCCCATTCGCGATCACCCGCGCTCGCCGGAACAAACGCCGCCGATCCGAGGGCCACCGCCGTCGCCACAATCACTGCAGTTTTCATAATCCAAGTTGGTTAGAACCGAGTTTATTGAGGGCCGACTGAACCGTTCATCCGACCCACGCCCAGATCGACGTGAACGCACTTTTCTTATTCACTTCATTCCATTAGCTGATTAAAGGATGCCACGGCGATTGATTCGAAGTCTGGGAGGGGCATGCTGTGCCCGTGAGCCACCCTTCCGGAACTCCCAAGCCCGTGGACGCACGTGGCCTCCGGCGACGCATTCCCCGGTCGTTCAAGGATCTGACGCCCAGCAACCACTTCAGTCCGCGCTCGTTCTTTCGCGAGATGGTGTGGAAGGCCTTTTTCACCGAGCGCAGCGGATCCACCAAGGTCCCAGCCTTTCCCCATCTGAAGGGATCCGAGACAGCGCTCACTTGGATCGGTCACGCCTCCTTCCTGATTCAGTTCGAGGATCTCAATGCCATCGTCGATCCCAACTTTGCCAACTGGCTTTT
>JANXMD010000142.1 GCA_025354845.1 Verrucomicrobiota bacterium
CCTCGGAAGCCCCAATGGCGGATCGAACTGGGGCATCACCACGGATCCGCCCAGTGAACGCCAGAAACCGTGTTCGACGGTTTCCATGTATTTGAAAAAATTGGAGAAGTGGACGATTCCCGCGAGATCGGTTTCGCTGAACTCCACGCGACGGGTGGCTGTGAATTCGTAGGGCACGTTGGGGGGAGATTGCCTCGCACGCGCGCGAGTGGCAACGGGGGCGATCGCGGAAGGATTTAGGTCGAGGGCGTTGAGCTGAGTGGGGATCGGGCCAAGATTCGTTCGAGCGCGGCGAGCGTTTGCCGGGCCATCACCGTGTCGGTGAAGTCGCGGAATACGGTCTCACGTCCTCTTCGACCGAGGGCGCGCAGTTGAAACGGATTGCGGAGCAGGGGATCCAGCGCGGAAGCGAGGGCCGTGCTGGTGTTGGGGCCGCAAAGCACGCCACCTCCGGTTGCCTCGAGGAGTTCCGGGAACGATCCGCATTCGGGCTGAACCAGCGGCGTCCCCGCGGCGAGGGACTCGAGGATGTAGAGTCCAAAAGCTTCGTCATTCCTCGCTGGGACCGAAAGGACATCGCACTCGCCGTAGAACCGAACCTTTTCCTCGCGGGTGAGGTTCTTTGAAACGGTCACCGCGGAGGTGAGCCCAGACTCATGCAAACGCCGGCGCATCCGCTCGACGAACGGTTCGTCTCCCGGACCGCATCCGCCACCGAGCTTCAAGCGCAGCTTGGGATGCCGACCGGATTTTCGGAGTTCGATGAAGGCATCCACCACCGTTTCCAGGCCCTTCTCCGGACAGAGGCGGGCGAAGAAGCCGAGGGTCAGAGGCGCTTCCGGTCCGGGGTCGGGCCGGTCGGGCAACCGATCATAGCCTTCAAGGAGGATGCCGTTGTGCACGACTTCCACGCGATCCGACCGCAACCCGAGGCGCTGGCTCATCCGATCGGCGAAGAACCGGCTGGGGGCGATCCATCCGTCCATCTCCTTGGCGCGTTCGCGCATCTCGCTCCAGCCGCGCATGCGCCACGGTTCTGGCATGGAGTCGAGGAAGGCTTCTTCGCTTTGCAGGAAGCACACCACATGCGTTTTGAGGCGACGTTGGATCTCGCGCGTGAACCCGGCCAGCAGGGCGTTGGAGAGGAGCACGGCATCAGGACGGGGCAGGTGGGACAGCCAGTCGGTGAGCTCGGCAAGATCACGTGACTGGTTTCCTTTCGTGCCACGGAGCATAGAGACCGTCAGCTCGCCGACATCATCCGGACGGGTCTTGGCGGTCTTTCCCGAAGCCCAGCGCAGCAGCGGGGCCGCGTCGAACCAGCGGCGAAACCAAGCCGGGGAGTGACGGTGCCAGGAAAGCTTCTGGTCGAGGTAAACGTTGATCCCGCCAAAGAAAGTCGGGACCGAACCGGCGGTGGTCGGTTCATCCAGAGTCATGGGCAGGTATAACGGCACCAGCAGGGCGTCGTGTCCCGCACGGCGCAGCGCCGCCACGAGGGCATTGTCGCGGAAACAGTTTCCGCAATACATCCCGCCGGCGCCCGGGGTGATTTGGACCAAGTTCAAGCGTCCGGAGGGTAGAACCGATTTAGTGAAAATCCAGTTCCCGCGGTGAGTCGGTCAACCGGCGATCATTGAGGAGCGTCCCGGCGCCGGCAGGCCGAAGGGCAGGGGTTCGGGGATCTCGGTGAATTCGCGAAAGGCGTCAAACAGGGTGCTGAAATCGCGGTTCACGTCGCCCGATAGGCAGTCGGTCAGCAGGCCGTGCATTTCGGGATATTTGTCGGTGACGGTGCGAAAGCTGACCTTTGGATCGTAGAAGGCGTAAACCAACTTTCGCATATTCTCCATGCCTTCCTGCATCATCGCCGCGTATCCGGCGAACTGCGCGGAGCTGCAATCGCCCTCGAGCAGTGCCTGATGCACCGCGTCGGCAGCGGCCACGCCGCTCTTCAGTGCCAGCATCAGTCCGCTGGAGAACACGGGATCCAGGAACCCGTAGGCGTCGCCCGCCAAAACGAGGCCGTCATCCGCACAATATTCGGAGCGGAAGGTGTATTCCGCGGTGAGCCAGTAGTCGCCGCAGCTCTTGCCAGTGGCCAGGTGCTGCTCGATCCACTTGTTCTCGGGCACTTCGCGATGGAAGATGGTCTTGGGGTCTTTGACTCCGCCGCGAGTGAGGTACTTGCCATCGGCAACGACACCGACGCTGACCCGGTTGTTGTGCTGGGGGATGTACCAGAACCATCCCTTTTTGGGGACGAAGGCCACCGTGGTGGCGCCCTCATCAATTCCGGGATCGCGTACCGACCCCTCGTAATAGGTCCAGACGGCCACTTTGCTCAGTTTCGGGTCGCCACGGCGCCACGCGTTGCGAGTCGCCGCGATGGCCTCGCGTCCGGTGCAATCCATCGTCACCGGGGCGTGGATTTCGTATTCCGAGCCGTCGGCGCGCCTCACGCGGACGCCCACGTAGCGCCCGTTCCGCTTCAGCAACTCGGTGACGGTGCTCTCCTCACGGACGTCCGCGCCCAGCGAGCGCGTGTTGTCCATCATCATCTGGTCAAACTCGGAGCGCAGCACCTGCCAAGTCTGCGCCACGGTTTCGCGGTCGTAGCGGTTGTAGAAATAGAACGGCTGGCTGGCCCGTCCCGAAGGCGCAACAAACTGGACCGAATACTTTTTCGGGAAGCTGGAAGCGCGCAGCTTGGGAATCATCCCGATTCGTTCCAGGGAAGGATAGGTGAAGGGTATCAGGGATTCGCCGATGTGATAGCGAGGGAATCGCTCCCTCTCGAGCACGATGACTTGGCGTCCGTGCTGCGCGAGCACCGCCGCCGCCGAGCACCCGGCCGGGCCGCCGCCGATGATCACACAGTCGCAGCGTTCCGTGCCGGGAGTGTCGGGGGTGTTCATGGTCGTCGTTCGTTGGAAGGCGGCAGGATCTCGATGATTTCCGCCAGGATGGCCCCGGAGGAATCTCGTAACGCATTCTGACGACCAAACACTGGCACCGATTCGGAAAAATGCAACGCACACGTAATAAATGCATCCGGGTGAAACCGGAGGTACGCGGTGGGGCGGCTGGTGTAGATGATGCCGCTGGCATTGAGGATACCACCGAGGGGCAGGTGTTCTTCGAGGATTTGCGAGCGCCACGGTTCGGCGAAGCGGGAGAGATCAATGCGGATGGCGCCAAATTCCACCGGCTGATTGGTTCCGTCGAGCTGGAGCACGGACTCGCGCCAATAGCTGTCTGCACTGCGTCGTCGGCTGAGAACGCGGAGATGGAGCGAGCCGCGATGAAACTGCTCCAGGGTACGCGTCATGTCGCGCTCATGGACCAGCAGGCTGCGCGCCGGTTCCGGAATTTCGGAGCCGGGAATGACCTCGAAGGGCATCAGCGGGCGCTGATTCCAGGCGTAGAAATCGTCCAATGGATTCACGGCAGTCCGTTTGATGACGGAGCGGTCGGTGGAGGACTGGGTCATCGCAGTTCCTGAGATTGGTTTCGGGCGGCTGCGGTCGCGGTGCCGTTGCGCCGGGGACCCATCTGCTTGACGAGAATGGTGGGGTATCCCAAGCGGGCGAGCGGCCAGCCAGGGCCGGGGCGAAAGTCGCCCACGGCGGCATTCCGAACGGGCAGGGAAGGCAAGCTCAACGTGCCGCGTTCCGTCGCGGCGGCGGCGGTCGCGTGCCAGCCCTGCTCCAACCATTTCCCAACCACAACATTGCTGGAAAGCAGGTTTCCGCCTGGGGGAACTCCGTGGAAGGCGTCGCCTATGATGGCCGGTCCCCCGGGAGCTCCGTAGTACGCATCGAGATCGCGCAGCGCCGGATAGTGGTGCCGATAGAGTTCCGCGGGCACTGCCGCGAGGCTCTCCCGCATGGTTTTGTCCACCATGCTTCGCCAGACCGGCGAGGTGTCGACGCCACGGCCGTCCATGCGGACCGCAGGGTCGCAGTCGATGAACCAATTGCCGAGAACCTGATGATCCCGCCCGCCACCGATGAACATCGCCCAGTGCACCTTCCAGAACACGTTTCCGGACACCTCGGTGCCGCTCACGCAATCGTCCATGTAGACCCCCATCGAGCCCATGCCGACGCCACCGGTTTCGTGGATGAAGTTCGAACGGATTCGATTTCCCCGAAAAGTATAATCGCGTCCGGTGTAGATGGCCCCAACGTCGCCGGTCTCAAGCGCCACGTGATGGATGTCGTTGAACTCAATGAGATGATCATTTCCCCAGAAGAGAATGCCGCAGTGCGGGTGCTCCTGGATCCGGTTGTGCGAGGCGCGCAGGCCGACGCCGTTGAGTTGAATCGCCGGGACGTAACACTTAGACCACCGGCCCTGACGCCGGAAATCACAGTCTTCGACATAGTGCCCGCCTGGCTCCAGGGTCTGCCGGTTTCCGCCGGTCATCCGAACACCCGAGTCGCCGCAGTCCCAGACGTCGCAACCGCTCACGCCGTTTCGGGCGCCGTCCACAAGGTCCACCGCGACCGTACCCACGTTGCGAATCACGCAGTCATGAATGCGATTGTCGGTGCCACCCTGGATCTCCACGGCGATGCCACGGGTGGCTTCGAACTCCAAGCCGCGGAATTCAACGTTCGACACGCCGTGGAGCCGGACCAGAGGCGTCTCCATAACGGAAATCACAGCCTCGGTACGCGGAAGCAATACGGCCTCGCCGGGCGGCCAGAAATAGAGTCGCTCGGATTTCGTGTCGATCCACCATTCGCCCGGTTGATCGAGCTCCTCCAACACGTTGAGGAAGTAGTAGCGCTGGCCTTTGCGGAATCCGTAGAGCCCGTGCGGTGCCGCGGTTTTTACGAGATGTTCGACCGGGTTGAGCTCGGAAACCCGTTCGTACGAGTTGGCCCAATCCCAGGCCCAGTAGCCGTGGACCCAGATGTCTCCGGTGTTGACCCATCGGGTGGGACGATCGCCCGAGAACAGAAACCCCCGGGGCAGATCCCCGAGTTCGCCGCCGTGGCTGTCGCCCACACCGCTGCCGGCCGGGATGCCGGCGATGGTGGTGAATTGTCCCGGGTTCGGCCACCGCGCGAGCGTCATCGGACGATGATTGTAGAAGAGTTCTGCGTGCGCAGGCGTGGTCGCCCGGTTGAATCCGCGTGAGCTGAGGTGGCCGAGATTGCGAAATCCCTGGGCCGCGAGGTCCGTTTGCAACACGTGACTTCGGGCTTCGGGTGCCAGACGTGCGATGACCGCCGGATCGGTTACCGGTTCAAAGTGTGATACCCGGCGTCCGCCGAGCCAGCGGACCCGGTCACCGCGCCAGGCTTGCCAGCGGATCGGAACGGCGCCGGTGCCGGAATCCTGGGCGGTCAACTCCAATGTCTGCTCGCGGATGAAGTCGCCCTCGTGGAGCCAGATCGTGAACGGGCCGTGGCCCAACGCGCCAGTTCGTCGCAGGTCCCGCACCGCATCCCGCGCGCGCTCGGGCGTGGCAAATGGGCGACCACGCGTGCCGGGATTCGCGTCGGACCCAGTCGGTGAGACATGGAAATCCGCCAGCCCAGTGGATCCGCAGCCAAGGAGGAACCACGTCGCGAACGCGGCGAGAAGTCGACGGATCCCGGAGAGGCGCACCGTTTCACGCATAGCGTCCGGTCCGGTGTTCGGGCTTAAAGAACACCTGGAGCAGCTGATCCACTTGCAGCAGCGCCAGCCGGTTCAACTGGATGAGATCTCCGTCGATGGACAGATGTCCCTCGGTTCGGAGCGTCTCCAGTGCGCCCGCGAACTCTTCGCGCGGATCGCGTCCGAACTTCTTGGTAAAGGCCGCAATGCTCACGCTGCCCAGTTTGAGCTGGAGCATGAATTCGCGCAGATAGCGCTCATCGTCCG
>JANXMD010000163.1 GCA_025354845.1 Verrucomicrobiota bacterium
GTGGCCAAAACCATCCACGCCCCCTGGCGGAAAAAGCTGCGCTTCGAATCGCTCATTCGCGCTTTGGATCTCAGGTTCGTGACGGGGAACCAAGACCATTCCGAGTTCCAGGAACGAGGGCTTCGACAAAGTCTACCGCGGCTCCGGTCACGCAACTCCAATCCAGCTCCCGAGCCACGCGGCCACTCGCCTCCCGGCCCAGTTCACGTCGCTCCTCCCGGGTTTTTCTGAGAGTGCCAATCACCGCCTCCGCGAACGACGCGCCGTCAAATGTCGAAAATCGGATTGCTGCTTCCCCGGCAAAATAGCGGCGCAGATTTTCCAACGGCGTGCTCACCACCGGCAGGCCGCAGCCCAGAGATTCGACCGCCTTGGCCACGAACGCGCAGTGCGTGCCGTTCGATTCCTCGTACGGCACCATGCCCACATCGGCCAACTGCAACTGCCGGGCCACCGATTCGTACGGCACGAACCCCGGGCACTCGATGTGGATTCCCGGAGACCGCCGGCGCGCTTGTTCAACGAAATCCTTGAGCGCGGAGGTCTCCCGTCCCACAAACCGAAACACGGTTCCCGGAACCGCCGCTGCAATCCGCGGCAGAGCCTCACGCGCAATGGGGCCCAAGTGGTGCTGGTCGAAAGAGCCGTGCATCACCACCACCGGAGCCTCCGGCATCGTGGAGGATTCGAATTCCGCCGGACGGAACAACGAGGCGTCATAGCCGTACTGGATGGCGCGGATCCGCGAGGCCGGAAACCCGCGGGCAGCGAAGCGTTCGGCCAGGGGCGTCGATACGGTGAGAATGCCGTCGGCCTGGAAACGGAGCGGAAGACCGAGCTCATACCGCGTGAGCGCCCGCACCACGGGGCCGGGCATCACCCAAGCCGGCCACGTCTCCATGAAGCCGGTGAGATAATCGAGAAAGTTGAAGACCGCGGGAACTTTCAACCGCGTCTTCAATCGACCGGCTGCCACCGAAGCAATGGTGTGTTGGGAAAAAAGGACCTCGGGTCGGCCCGGGCCTCCCGGGGTCCGCACCGTCCGATCGACCAGGGCCGCGAGGGCTGTCGGATAGAGCAGGTACTTGAGAGTGCGCAGCCGCGTGTAGCGGCCCATCGGCCAACGTTGGAAGGGATGGACGGTGATGCCGAACCGGCTCGCCACGGCCTCGCGATCGGCAAAGTCGGGACAGAACAGATCCACCGCATGCCCGCGCCGAACGAACTCGCGCACCAGATACACCGCCTCCGCCGATCCGCCGCCGCTGGGCGGATGGAACGGTTCATGAGTCAGGAAGGCGACGCGCACGGGACGGGAAGAAGTCGAAGGTCGAAGGTCGAAGGTCGGAGAGCGGGCGCGGACGGGGCGCGTTATTCCAGGGAACGCAGGAATCGTTCGAGGATGGCGGTGCCACGACGAAGGCTCTTCACCGAAATCCATTCGTCCGCCGTGTGAGCCTGGGCGATGTCGCCCGGGCCGAAGACCACGCTCGGGATCCCGCCAGCTGCGAGCGGGGCGGCATCACAAAAGTAGTGCACCCCCAAGGTCCGGCGGCGACGTGCAGCGCGGCACAGGGCCTTCACGCCCGGCAATTCCGGCGACGTCTCGAGTGCATCGCAGGGGGCGAGGCGCAGGTTATCGAACTCCGCCTTCAACCCAGCCTGCGTTAACAACGCCTGGATCTCGCGCTTAACACCGGCCTCGGTCTCGCCCGGCAGCGTGCGTCGGTCGATGGAAATCACGCACTCATCCGGCACGATGTTGGGCTGGTTGCCGCCGCGGATGACGCCCACGTTTACCGTCGGCGATCCGAGCAACGGATGCTTCCGCCGACGCAATGTGGCGGCATAGCGCGTCTCCAGCAACTCCACCACCCGCGCCATCTCCAGCACCGCGTTGCGACCGAGATGCGGCGTGGCGCCGTGCGCGCTCCGGCCTCGGGTCTTTAACTGAAGCCAAAGGTCCCCCTTGTGTGCGGTGACCACCTCCAACCGGGTCGGTTCCCCGACGATCGCGAACTCAGCCCGATCCCCGTGCTGCGCATAGTAACGGGATCCGCCCTGGCCGTTCTCTTCGTCCACCAGACCGACAAACTCAATTTCCGTAGTCGAGGGACGTGGTCCGGACCGGGCTACGGCGAGCACCGCCGAGAGCATTGCGGCCACACAACCCTTGGTGTCGCACGCGCCGCGACCGGTGAGCCGATCGCCCTTCAACTTCGGGACCAGCAATGTGTCGAGATTTGGAAAACCGACCGTGTCGAGATGCGGGGCCAGCAATACCCGGTGCCGGACCGGACCGGAGGGCGTCAGGCGGGCCAGCACGTTGGTGCGGCCGGGAAAGACCTCCTGGGTTGAAACGGATAGCCCCGTGCGACGGGCGAGGTCGGAGATGAATCCGGCCACGGAAGACTCACCCGCCCGAGGATCGCCCGCGGGCAAAAACGCCGGATTCACGCTCGGCAGCGCGATCAATTCCTGGAGCAAGCGGAGTTCGGGTGCGGAGACATCCACGATGGGAGGAATCTAGCAGAGGCACGGCGGGAAGGCAGGAAAAAGCCGGGCCTTCACGAGGGAGTCATCGGGTCGGAATCGCGTTTTCATTTCGACGCCAATCAGGCCCAATCGCCGGGCCCGATGAAGCTCCTCGTTTTTGCCCATGTCCCGCCGCCGGTGCACGGTCAGAGCCAGATGGTCCAGTACCTGGTCGATGGCTTCCGCGCCAACCCCTCGCTGGGTGTTGAGGCATTTCATGTCGACGCCCGTCTCTCGGACTCCCTTGAAGACGTTGGTTCCGCTCGTGGCGGGAAACTCACGCGACTTCTCGGCTACGTGGTCGAAGCCCTGCGCCTGCGCTGGCGACACGGCATTCGCGACCTGTATTACGTCCCCTCGCCTCCCAAACGGACCTCCCTGTACCGCGACTGGATTCTTCTCGCACTGTTGCGTCCCTGGTTCCGTCGGGTGCACTTCCACTGGCATGCGGTCGGCCTCGGGGAGTGGCTGGAAACCCAGGCGCGTCCCTGGGAGCGAACCCTGTCGCACTGGCTGCTGGGCGGCATCGCACACTCCATCGTGCTCTCCGAGTTTAGCCGAGGGGACGCCCAGCGCCTCGCGCCCAGGCGCGTGCGCGTGGTGAGCAATGGCATTCCCGATCCGTGTCCGGAGTTTGCCGCGCAAGTGGCGCCCGAACGGCAACGGCGATTCGCCCAACGCCGCGACTCCGGAGGGGAGGTTCGGGTCCTCTTCCTCGCCCTGTGTTCGCGAGACAAAGGCGTCTTCGATGCGCTCGAGGCCGTGTCCCTCGCCAATGCGACAGGGACCGGCGGCGCGCACCGACTTCGCTTTCGACTCGCGGTGGCTGGGACCTTCCCGACCCCAGAACTAGAGCGAGAATTCGAGACACGCGTTCGCGAACTGGGAATGGACGAAAGGGTGAGCCGCCTTGGTTTTGTGCAGGGGGACGCAAAGGACGCGGCGCTCCAAGAGGCCGATCTGTTCCTGTTTCCCACCTTCTACGCCGCCGAAGGACAACCGTTGAATCTGATGGAAGCGATGGCTCACGGGCTACCGGTGATTACCACACGCTGGCGCGCGATCCCGGATCTCGTGCCGATCGGATACCCCGGCCTGGTGCCGACCCGCGATCCCGCAGCCGCGGCCAAGGCGCTGGTGTCCCAGGCGTTGAACGCCAACGGCCTGGCGGAACGCGCCGAATTCGAACGCCGATTTTCCCTACCGGCGCACCTCAGCGCGCTGGCGAAAGCGCTCCGGGAATAGCCGAAAAGGCTGGCTTCAATGGGGCTTTCTCAAGGCGGAGGCCGCCGCCGCCCGACGCAGCGCGCGGGCCTCGACATAGTTCCCCAAACCGTGGGCGATGCTGCTCTTCGCGCCCTGCCAGTCCGTGCGACCCAGCGCGGCATAGAGCACCAGCTTGGCCATCCGGATGACCAATCCGGCCATCGACGGCGTGTGTGGTTCGATCCATCGGGCAGAGGCCCGAAAGTCGACCCGTCCTTTGCGGTAGAAGGCCTTCATCGGCTGGCGGGAAATGTAGAACACCGCCGCCGCATGGACCGCGGCCACCGCCTTTCCCTGCCGCATGGAATGCACGTACCACCCCAGATCCTCGCCGCCGCCGGTCTCCTCGTCGAAGGGCATCTCCTCCCAGTCACTGCGCCGATACAGCGAGTTCGGATTTCCAGCGCCGAACCCGAAGCCGTACTTGAAATCGGAGGCTTCGAAAATCGTCACCCCGCCCGGGAGGGGGCGATCGAGCTCGCTGAGCAGCATCGGCCCCACCGCGGCGGACACGTGGGGCGGGAACCGTCGAGTAATGCCTTCGCGGTAGAGCTCCAGGAAGTCGCGCCGGGTCGGCACTGCGTGCGCGCTCAACGCCAAAACCCATTCATGTCGCGCGGCGCGGAAGCCGAGATTCAGGCTGCGGCCGTAGGTGAAGTCCGACGACTTCATGGTCACGATCTTGGCTCCTGCCTGGCGTGCGAGTTCGAGGGTCGCGTCGGTGGACCCGGAATCGACGAGGATCAATTCGTCCTCCGGCAACCGATCGAAGGCCGCGAGCACCTTGGGCAGAGTGGAGGCGACATTGAGCGAGCGGATCACGATCGACAACGGCGGCCGGGAAAGGTTCGGAGCATCCATGCGGCGCGGGCATTGAGGCGGCGAACCCGCGTTTTGGCAACGGCGCGGTCGGAATAGGAAGGGGAGAATTTGGAAAGCAGGAAAGCAGGACCGGAGACGCGCGAAGCGTGCGAACCGCCTTCCACATGAAAAAACCCGTGCGGTGGATTGAGCCAGTCTCTCCCTCCTGCTTTCCTGCTTTCCAAATTCCCTCACCTCCCGTGCGGTGACAGAATCGCGGGATGCCGACCGCTTCCATTCCCCTTGATCGACTGGTGCGTTACTGCGAGCAACGCCTGAAGCCAGAGCGCTTTGTGGACTACGATCGTGCCGTCAATGGCCTGCAGGTGGCGAATCGCGGGTCGGTGCATCGGATCGCCGCCTGCGTGGATGCCACACTGGCCACGGTCACCATGGCAGCCGAGGCGGGTGCGGATTTGATGATCGTCCATCATGGCCTTTTCTGGGCCAAGTCGACGCCGTGGACCGGTCGGCGTTACGAGCTGATCCGGCGCCTGATCGACTCCAATATAGCCATCTATTCCCAACATCTTCCCCTCGACGGCCACCCTCAACTTGGCAATGCCGCACAACTGGCGGGGGCCATTGGACTCACTCGCTGCAAACCCTTCTTCGCTCACAAGGGAGCCACGCTCGGCGTTAAGGGCGCGCTAACGCACGCCATTCCCCGCGAGGAACTCTCCGCAAGGCTGGCGAAGGCGGTGGGCGACGAGCCCACCCTGCTTCCGGGCGGTGGCGAGCTGTGCCGTGTGATCGGCATCTGCACTGGCGGCGCCGGCGCGGAACTTGAACAAGCGGCCCTTGAGGGGGTGGATACTTTTATCACGGGAGAGGGTCCCCACTGGACCTTCGCCCTCGCCGAGGAGACGGGTATCAACGTGCTGTACGGAGGCCATTACGCGACCGAGACCTTCGGTGTGAAGGCCCTGGCGGAGGAGCTTTCAAAAAAGTTCCGAGTGCAGTGGGTGTTCTTGGATCGACCCTCGGGGTTGTGAGGAGGGGAACGTTAAGGAGGAAAAAAGCTGAAGAGTTGAAGAGGAGCTATGCGGCGACGCACCTGACCGTCACTTGCCGACAGGCCCTCTTTAACCCTGCATCTCTTCAACCTTTCAACCTCCCCCGTCACCTCCCCGTCACCAGCGTCCACCAGCGCCGCGGCTCGTCGAGCAGCAGCTCGCGCACCAGAGCCTGTACCTCGGCGGCGCGCGGTTCCTGCAGTCGGCGGCACATCGCGAACGCGCCCACGAATGCCGCCGCCACGAGTCCGAAATAGACGCTGTACCGGTTCCAGTGCAAACCCAACGCAGTGCCTGAGCGATCACCGATTGCGTCGAGCAGCAGACCCCAGAGCACCGGCGAGAGGCCCAGCGTGATTTGCCACACCACCATGAAGAGCGCGAAGAAATGGGTCCGTCCCATGCGGGGAACGATCTGCATGGCGAGCCGATTGTTGGCAGCCGAGAACAGCGCATTGGTGAGCCCGAGCAAGAGCATCAAGGGAATCGCCACGCTCCATCCGGGCTGGATCCACCCGCCGGCGGCGAACATCCATCCGAGACCGATGAAGAATCCGAGGAACATGGTGACTCCCAGCATCGGCTTGCTGCCGAGGCGGTCGAGACGCGGTCCCGCGAGCCAGGGAGAGGCAAGTCCCCCGACGAACGACACCGACATAAAATAGAGAATGAGGTCCGCGCGCAGGCCCGCACCATCGCGCAGGTATTTCACGACGAACGTGGTGAGCCCGCCATACGCTAGCGACCAGGTGACATTGGCCCACAGCAGACGGCGAAACGGCGGATGCGCGGACAGCTCCAACCAGGGCACCGGCCCCTTCCCGCCGTCGGCTTCCGGCGGCGGTGGTGCATCGGGAATCGCCTTCAGCACCGGCAGACTGATCGCACCCGCGATGGCGGCGGTGAGAAACACCACCGCAAATTCCCACGGTTTGCCGTGATCCCCGAGCAGCCAACCGGAAAAGGCAAACGACAGCACGCTGGCCCCGTTCATGCAGAATTGATCGCGGGCGAAGTGGCGTCCTCGGGCGGGTGCCGGGATGAGTTCGGTGATCCACGGCAGCCAGGCGCAACTGGAGGCCCCGCGAGAAACGTTGAACAGGAACAGCAGCGACAGCACCAGAATCAGCCGCGTCACCGCATCGAGGAATTGGCACAGTGGCACCACCGCGATGAGGAAGATGGTCACCACCCGCAGCGACCAACCCCCGAGCACGAAGCGCCGGTAGCCGACCCGATTGACGAAACGGGCCGCAGGCAGCTGGGTGACCACCAGAAAGGGCATCATGCCCGCGAGCACGCCGAGGACGGTGGCGCTGGCGCCGAGCGACTTCGCGTAGAGCACCATCGGACTGCTCAACACCGGCTGAAACGACAGCGCGTTGAGTGCCGAAAACCAGTACAACGCCGCCAGTCCCGGCGGCAGATCCCCGGACGGCGGGGCGGAGTTGGGTTCCGACTTCTTCAAGCCGCCCAAACAGTGCGCCCGTCCCGCTGATTTGCCAGTCCCATCCCCAGCCCCGGACAGCCCCGTAACCACGTAGC
>JANXMD010000171.1 GCA_025354845.1 Verrucomicrobiota bacterium
GCTTCGTAACCCTGAGTGGGTCGCAGCGTGGGTTGCAACGTAGTGGACCAGAATTCGCCCGTGGCGAGATCGCGAAGGTAGATGAACGATCCCCAGCAATCGCGGGTGGAATCCTCGCGCCAGCGGGTGATGGCAAGATCCCGCCAACGACTGTAGCCACCCCCCGCGGCGGTCACCACCACGTGATAGCGTCCGTTGGACAGGAGGTGCACGTCGGGAGCCGGTGCGCCGGGGTTGGTAAAGATCCGCATGACGGCCTCGCCGTCGCTGATGAACCGTCGGGATTCCTCCAACTTCAGGTCCGCGGACAGCACCGTGGCGGCGGTCCGGGGAACGCGCTCCTGGAGTAGCAGGTCGGCGGCCTTCAGGACCGGACATCCCAGAAACCGCCGCTGCATGGGGGCGTCGCACAAAACCGACACCAGCGCCAGCAGGCTCATGCCCTGATGATGGGCCATGAACGAGCGAATGGTGACGCTCGTTTCCTCCGGCGGAAGACGGGTCGGCGTGTAGTCGACCGCTTCGCAAAATCCGTAGGTGCCGTCGCGTCCGTCGCGCGCGAGGCGTTCCAGGTTCTCGCAGGCGGCGCGGGGCGCAATCAGCAACGCCATGGCGCTGGCGTACGGTGCGATCACGAGATCCTCCGCAAGCCCCCGCTTCAGACCGAGTCCCGGAACACCAAAGGCGCGGTACTGGTAGTTCAAGTGCACGTCGGTGCGGTTGTATCCGGATTCCGAGATCCCCCAGGGAACTCCGCGTATCGCCCCGTACTCGATCTGATGCTGCACCGCCGCGCGACAGGTATGGTCGAGAAGGGTGTTTTCGTAGTTCGGCATCACCAGCAGCGGCATCAGGTATTCAAACATCGAGCCGCTCCAGGAAACGAGAATGGGCTCGCCTCGAGACGCCACCAGCAGGCGTCCCATCGAGAACCAGTGCTCCTGCGGGATTTGCCCCAGCGCGATGGCGACGTAGCTGCAAAGTCGCGCCTCCGAGGCGAGTAGATCGTAGAAACTGGCATCACAGCGGCGCTCGGCGAAATTGAATCCGGTGGAAAAGAGGTCGCGCGAAACATCAAAGAGAAAGGATGAAATCCATCGCCGCGAGGCTGTCCACGTCGCGGGCGAGTGCTTCCAGGGCGGCGATCCGGATTGCGGCCGCAGCACCGGCGGCACGCAGGCAATGGATGTGTTCCGTGGGGAGGACTTCCAGGTCGAGTCTGGACGGGGATTCCCAAGTCGCCACTTCGGTCAGGGAGGGCGGGGTATCCAGGACGACGAGCCAGGTATCAAGCGAACGAACGGCACCGCGTGCCGGGATCGGAGATGAGACGGTCGGAGTCGCGGAGTCGCTTGGCATTCCCGGCTTGCTTCCCACTGGCTTGGGAAGGGGAAGTTCCAACCACGGCGCGATGAGCTTCAGATCCTCCAGATGATCGCTGCATTGACGCCGGAGGGCCGCCGCCCACTGCGCGATGGGTTCCGGTTGAGCCTGGAGGACCACGGCAATTTGCGCCACCTGGCTCTCCGCGTGGCGCAGCAGCAGGTAGG
>JANXMD010000181.1 GCA_025354845.1 Verrucomicrobiota bacterium
AACGGGATGCGAAAGAACGCTACGTCTGGTCCCGCAACGAGGTCCGCGAGTCGAAAGCGCGAGAGGACTCGCGCACTCCAAGACGCTGCCGCGCTCATCCACAATGGGGTGGATAGTTCCCCAAGGCGGTAAACTCCGAATTTGCCTTGGAATGCGTGTCGTCGCTGCCCTCGCCCTCCCGCACCACATTGCGGCCTACCGCATTGGGGCGGCGGCGACGGGGGGACGCCCACTGGTCAGACGAATCAAATCCATCAGGATGCGTTCGGCTTCCTTCAGGTGCACATCGGCGGCCACACCAGACTCCTCCGGTTCCTCCGCGTCCGGATCCTCCGAGGGCGTCGCAGCTGCTGCCTGGGCGGGAACGGATTCCACACGGTTGGTAGCCGTTGTCGCCGCACCCACCCTAGATCCTTTCAATACCCGCTCGTCGGACTTGCTCACCGCGACCACGGGCTTGTTGGTCATGGCCGCCGGCAGACCTGCCTTGTCTGCGAGCTTGAGGGTGATCTCCCACGTCGTCGGTTGGACCTCGTGGCGTTCGGCGATCTCCTTCTTCCGGGCCGCTACACGCG
The DNA here is from genome assembly GCA_025354845.1 of Verrucomicrobiota bacterium. Lineage (GTDB taxonomy): Bacteria > Verrucomicrobiota > Verrucomicrobiia > Limisphaerales > UBA9464 > CAIVQB01. Next base: position 576 of record JANXMD010000181.1, read on the forward strand.
CCTCGTCGGCGGCTTTTTCCGCACGGCGACGCGATTCGTTCAGGGAAACCGATTTGTCGGCAATCACCTTGCGGAATCGCGTGATGTCTTCGTTCACGTAGGCGAAGTCCTGGTCTTTGGCGATTCGATCCGTCGACCGCTTGGACAACTCGGTGAGCCAGGGCTGCACCTTGTTCATCTTGGTGAACTTGGCGCTCGGGATCGTGTCCCAGGTGAGCGCATTATCCAGCGACCCCTCCCCGATCTCCGCATAATCATTCAGGCTGGGAAGGGTGAGGTCGGGCAAAACGCCCTTGAGCTGGGTGCTGCCGCCGCTGGCGCGGTAGAATTTCCGGATGGTCACCTTCACCGCCCCGGCGTTTTCAACGTCGCTCAGCACGCGGTTGAGTTCCTGCACGGTCTGCACGGTGCCCTTGCCATGGGTCGTGGCATCGCCCACCACCACGGCCCGGCCGTAGTCCTGGAGCGCCGCCGCGACGATCTCGCTGGCGCTCGCGCTGAAACGGCTCGTCAGCACCATCAGCGGACCGTCGTAGGCGATGGACTCGTCATAGTCCTCGTCCACCTCGACGGTGCCGTCGTAATTGCGGACCTGAACCACGGGGCCCGACTTGATAAACAAGCCGGTGAGGTTGATGGCTTCGGGCAGGGAACCGCCGCCATTCCGGCGCAGATCGAGGATGATCCCCTCGGCCCCTTCGGTGGTGAGCTTCTTGAGGAGTTTCGCCACGTCGCCGGTGGTGGTCTTGCCCGAGCCGCGGTTTCCGGCGACAGGGAAGTTCGCGTAGAAGCTGGGGAGATCGATCACGCCCACACGGGTCATTTTGCCATCTGGCAGATGGAACTCCACCAGCTTGGCTTTCGCCTCCTGATCTTCGAGGCGGATTTCGTCGCGGACGATCGAAACCACCTTGCGGACCGAGGCATCGGCACCGGTGGGGATGATCGACAGTCGAACCTCGGTGCCCTTCGCACCGCGGATCTGCTCGACGACCTTGCTCAACTTCTCATCGATAACGTCCACGAACTCGCCCTTGCCCTGGGCGACCGCGACGACTTTGTCCCCTACCTTGATCTGCTTGGACTTTTCGGCGGGCGTGCCGGGGCGGATTTCGCGGATGACCGTGTAGCCGTCCTCGGACTGAAGCGTGGCACCGATGCCGAACAACCGGAGGTTCATCTGCATCGCGAACTGATCGAGGTCGCGCTTGCCCAGGTAGTCGGTGTGCGGGTCGTAGGCGTGCCCCATGGCGTCGAGCCAGAGCTGCAGCACCTCGTCGGACTCGAACTGCTTCAGGTTGCGGAGCGTGCGCTGATATCGCCGGGCCAGCTTGCGGACGATCTCCTCATGGATGTCGGCATCCAGCCGCTGATTGACCGCCTCGGTGGCGGTCGCGGCGGCGGCATTGGTGCCCTTGGAGAGTGCGGCCTCGAACTGCTTCCGGGCGAAGCTCGTGAGGTCCGCCGATTTCTCGGGGCTGAACTTGTTGGTCAGGCTCTGGGTCAACCGCTCGTAGTTGCCGGACTTCAGGTGCGAGGTGAACTGGCCCAGCGTGGTGGCACGGTCCCCTTCGTTGAGCTTCTCAGCAAGATACTCGAAGGACAGACGGTCATTCCACTGGCGGCGTGCATCGTCGAGATCCTTCGGACGTTCGGCATCCTTGCGATTCACCAGGTAGGTCGTGTCGTTGGTGAAGGTGAAGCTGCCGTTCTTCAATCGGTCCATCACCAGGGCGTACGACTCGTCGTAGCGCTTCAGGAAACGATTGAAGAGCTCGTACGCCGGAGAGGTGTCACCGAGACGGAGAGTCACATCGTCCAGATTGGTCCGCGTGCGGGAGAAGGCCGCCACATCGGACTGAATGAAGTAGAGTTTCTGAGGGTCCAGGGCGTCGACGTAGCGGTCGAACATCTTGGTCCCCAGCGTCGAGTCGAATCGGTGGTGGCTGTAATGAGCCGAGCCGAGGAAGCGGGCGACCATGCGGGCGATCTTGGCGTCATCCGCGCCCGCCTCGAGCGTGAGGGAATTGGTGTACTTCGCCGCGATGGCGAAGGGATCCGACGGCTTGGGATCGGCGGCCCATCCCACCCAGACGGCCAGGAACAACAACGGCAGGATGTGAAACTTCATGCGCGGCGAATATGCATCGTGGGGATTCAGACGCCAGCGGGGACTTTCTGTTCAGTTCCTCTGGGAGGCCATCGCGAGAACCGGTCCGCCCGGGATGCCGGCATCAGCCCTGGCTCGGCGCGGATTCGACAGGCGCAACTCCGGTCAACTCGGTCGCCTCGGGACCCAACGGGCGTCGCTTCCAAACGTACCGGAACATCAGCACGCGCAAGGCCGCGGTGAGCGGAATCGCCAGGATGCCTCCCAGCACACCACCCAGCAGATTCGTGCCCACCATCAGGGCGACGATGATGGTCATCGGATGCAGGCCAACCCGGTTGCCAATGATCTTGGGCTGGAACACCAGCGCCTCCATCGACTGAACGATTCCAAACACCACCAACACCAACACCGGATGCACCCAATCCCCATACTGCACCAAAGCGATCACCAGAGCCGTCCCGCAGGTGGTGATGGCCCCCAGGAACGGGATCATGGTCAGCACCGTACCCATCACCCCGATCAGCAGGGCGTAGGGCAGGCCAATCACCAGGAACCCGAGGCCGTAGAGCAGGCCATCGCAAAAGGCGACCAGCACCTGTCCGCGGAAAAACACGATGAGGCAGTCGTTGATGTTGCTAATCACGAAGACCAGCTCGTCCTTGAACCGTGAATTCGCGACCGGGAGGTAGTCGGTCCATTGCCGCTCAATGCCCCGTTTTTCGAGCAGGAAGTAGAAGGTATAGACCGGAATCAGCGCCAGGCCGGCGATCACCCCGAACCACGACGCCACCCGACCCACGTGACCAAAGATCCAGTCGCCAATCTGGCGCATCAGCGAGGTCATCCAGCTCCCGCCAGTGCCGCTGGTGCCGGAGGCGATCGCACGGTTCAGCAGGTTCGAGGCGCGGTCTCCGCCGCTCGACGTCACCGGGGCGGAGGCGGGTGCCGAATTGGTCGAGAAATTGGTGAGGACGCCGGTTGAGGTGGAGGTTTCTGGTGATTCCAAACCCGCCGACGGGAGATTGGTTTCTCCGAGGTACCCGGCGATGCGGTCGCGAATGGATGGCGGCACCCAGCGGGCCAGCGGCGCCGGCGGATGATTGATCCAGGTCTCGACCTGCTTCTGGGTACGCTCGATGTAGGTGGGAATCTTGACCACGAGGTCGCGCCCTTCGGCCACCGCTCGTGGAATGATATTGCCGAGCACCACCACCACCACCAGCAGCGCCAAGGCGAAAACACAGCCGATGGCGCGCACCCGCGGCACGCGCCGGGTGACAAGCGCATCGACCACTGGATCCAGCAGATAGGCCAGAACGCCCGCCGCGGCTAGCGGCCACAAGACCGGCGACAACTGGCGGAGAGCGATGCCGAATCCCCAGAGCACCACGCCAACGATGGCGAGTGTGAGGGCGACGGCGAGACTCGTGATCGCGAACCAGATCACCCCGGCCTGCTTGTCGGTCGGTCCGCGAAATTGCATCGGTGAAGCTTAGGATTGACCGAGTTTCTTCGATTTCTCCGCCGAAGCGCGGACGGCAGTCATCAGCGCCGCCCGCAGGCCGGCCTTCTCCAGTTCGTGCACCGCCTCAATGGTGGTCCCGCCGGGACTGCACACCGCGTCCTTCAACGCTCCGGGGTGTTCGCCGGTTTCCAGGACCATTCGGGCCGCGCCGAGGAGCGTCTGTGCCGCCAGCTGTTGGGCAATGGAACGGGGAAGTCCTGCCGCCACACCGCCGTCGGCCAGCGCCTCGATCATCATGAACCCGTACGCCGGTCCGCTGCCGCTGAGACCGGTCACTGCATCGAGCAGCTTTTCTTTCACTTCAAACGCGATTCCCACGCTGCCAAGCAGCTTACGGGCGAGGGTGATGTCCGCAGCCGTCGCGACGCTGCCGGCGGAAAAGGCACTGGCGCTCGCGCCGACGAGGGCGGGCGTATTGGGCATCACGCGGATGAAGCGCTGGCCCGGTGCCGCCGCCTCCAACCGTGCCAGCGAGACCCCGGCGGCAATGGAAATGATCAGGTGGCGGGAGGGATCCAGCGAGGCCTTCAACTGGAAGAGCAGGTCCGCGACCTGATCCGGCTTCACGGCGAGGAACAGGACATCGGCGGCGGCCACCGTAGCGGCGTTGGCGATGTTGACTGAAGCCTTGGTTTCGGCGGCGAAGGCATCGAGGGCGCCCTTGGCCACGTCGCTGGCGAACAGGTTCGCCGGCTTCACCAGACCCGCGCGCAAAAACCCCTTGGCGAGCGCCGTCGCCATCTTCCCCGCTCCCAAGAACCCGATGGTGGTTGCTGACATCCGCGGGGTTGTACCACCACCCCGCCCCGCGGGCGACGGGGATTTTTTACCAAGCCAGTCGATCGTTCAATCATCGGCTGAAATCCGACGCAGCGAGCCCTCGGGAGGCGCAGCGCCAGAATTTGATTTGCCCCGGCGCGACTTCGACCCACGTTTCGTGTGCATGTCGTCGTCCCAGTTGGTCGCTGATTCCGCTCTCGGTCCTGTCTCAAAGGGGCCTCTCGCCAAGTCCGCCAAGGGCACTCCGCCGACCTCCCCGCAATCGCGCAAGTCGGCGCGGCATACCGTTCCCGCGGAGATGACTTTCTTCCCCCGGCCCGACGACTCTGCGACGTCGGACTCGGAGTTTCACTTCAACCTCAAGCCCAAGGAGGTGAAGGCGCATCTGGACCGATTCGTGATCCAGCAGGACGAAGCCAAGAAGGTGCTCAGCGTGGCGCTGTGCGATCATTTCCAACACGTCCGCATGACCCGCGCCGGCCTGAAGGCGCCGTTTTACACCAAGCAAAACGTCCTCCTCCTCGGCCCCACCGGCGTTGGTAAGACTCATCTCATCCGCTCAGCGGCCGAACTGATCGGCGTGCCTTTCGTGAAGGCCGACGCGACCAAGTTCAGCGAGACCGGCTATGTGGGGGGCGATGTCGAGGATTTGGTCCGCGATCTCATCCGTCGCACCGGCGGAGACGTCAGCCAGGCCGAGCACGGCATCATCTACCTCGATGAGATCGACAAGATCGCCGGACGGGATGCGGGCGGGCGCGATGTCAGCGGCAAAGGCGTGCAGACCAATCTGCTCAAACTCATGGAAGACGCCGATGTCGCCGTGGTGTCGCCCAACGACATTATGGGCCAGGTCCAAGCCGTGATGCCGCGGCCCGGCCAGCCGCCCCGGACGCAGGGCGAGACGATCAACACACGACACATTCTCTTCATCGTGAGCGGCGCCTTCGCCGGACTGCCCTCGATCATCCGCAACCGGCTCGCTTCGACGTCAGGCACCATTCCGACCGGCGGCGAGGCTGGATTGATGGATCAGGCCATGACCGCGGATTTCATCCAGTTCGGGTTCGAACCCGAGTTCATCGGACGCCTGCCCGTCCGCGTTGCCTGCCAGCCGCTCGCGGAGAAGGATCTCTTCGACGTCATGCGCCGCAGCGAAAGCAGTCTCCTGCGGCAGTACGAGCGCGCGTTCAAGGCCTATGGCATCACGGTGAAGTGGCGTGCCGACGGTCTCCGACGGATCGCGCGCCTCGCCGCCGCCGAAGGCACCGGGGCCCGCGGACTCATGACCGTCTGCGAGCGGGTATTGCGCGACTTCAAGTTCGAGCTGCCCTCGAGCTCGGTGGACCAATTCGCCGTGACCAAGGAACTGGTGGCGGACCCCAAGGGGACCCTCGCCAACCTGCTCAAGAAAACCGGGAAACGGTGAGACACGGATTTCACGGATGGGCACGGATTGGGGAATCTTGTCCGATTGAATTGACACGCGCTCCCTCCGTGAAAATCCGTGAAATCCGTGTCGATTCCCCTCCCCTCGTTCCCTAACGTCTGACGGATTTCGTCATGGCCCTGCAGCTCTACAATACCGTCTCCCGCACCATCGTCCCCTTCGAGCCCCTGTTCCCGAAGAACCGCGATAAGGACGACAAACAAGTGGTGGGAATGTATTGCTGCGGGCCGACAGTTTACGATTACGGCCACATCGGCAATTTCCGCACCTTCGTCTTTGCCGATCTCGTCCGACGGTATTTGGAGTTTCGCGGCTATGCCGTGAAGCACGTGATGAACATCACGGACGTGGAGGACAAGATCATCCGGAAG
>JANXMD010000201.1 GCA_025354845.1 Verrucomicrobiota bacterium
GGTATGTTCGAGCGATCCGGGATCGCGTGGGTCGCAGAGCAGGCCGTTTTGTCCCGGTTCAATCAGTTCCGCCGCTCCGATCGCGCGGCCCAGAATTACCGGGAGCCCGCTGGCCATGGCTTCGGTGGCGACCAACGCGAACGAATCGTATTCCGCCGGGTAAACAAACACATCGGCCGCCCGGTAGGCGAGTTCCAGTTGTTTTTCAGGGCCGTGAAGCAGCGCGCGGCTTGAGACTCCCAGTTCCCGGGCAAGGTCCCGATAGCGTGCAAGATCTGACCGGGTGATCGCGAGCAAATGCGCTGAGGGGAATGCCTTGAGCTGGTGCAGCAGGGGACGAAGTCCCTTGATCCCCTCGCCGACAAACAGCCAGCACCAAGCGTCGCGGGGAATCCCAAACCGCCTGCGCAGCGACTCCCGAACGGAGTCGGATTCCGGCGGGTGAAACCGCGTTACGTCGGTTCCGTGATGGATCACCGAGGATCGGCCCGACCACCCGTACTGGGCTTCGATCTCCTGCTGAACCACCTTCGATACGGCGATGAGGTGTGCATTTCGTTGCCGGCGATAAAACGCCCGTTCCAGCGGAGTGATGCCATGCGTAAACACCCTCGCCGAGAGGGGGGATTCCTGCAGATGAGCTCGTCGTGCCCCATTGCAAATGTGGGCGGTGATCACGTCGGCCGACCAGCACGAGAGACCTTGGGCATGCACCAGCGTGGCGGGATGGCGCCGCAGGCTTCGGCCGACCGAGGGCAGGAAGGTGCTAACGGTGGTGACCACGTTGCGACGCCAGGCAGGAATGCGATGCCAGCGTACGCCGGGAATGGAATCGGTGTTCCACGTATTGGAATGGACCTCGATCGGAAGTCGCCCCGCAAGGCGGCGGGCGAGCTCGACGCAATAACGCCCCTGCCCGTACCCGGGATCAAAATCGTGGACGACGAGGGCGAGATTCATGAAACCGGTTCTTGCTGGCCGGGGCACTCTCCGTTTCGGGACGGTTGGGTGCAAGCCGGCAGGACCGCCGTTGCCAGGACCTTGGCTTGACGGCACCCGTCGGGGAAAACGAGGGTCCCAAGGCGTGCCCGGAACCGATATCGCCCTGGTGATTCATGATCTCGACCTGACCAACGGGCAGGGGCGCTATGCCGTCGAGTTGCTTCGACGATTGCAATCGCGGGCCCGCTTTTCGGTTTTCAGCAATACCGCAGATCCGGCGGTCCTCCGTGAGTTGCCGAAGGTGACCTGGGTCCACGTGCCCGCGTGGCGTCGGCGCTACATCGGAGCGGTGTTTTCCTTTCTCGCCATGTCTGAGCGGGCGGTCCGCCGGGCACGTCCATCGGTGATCCATGCGCAGGGACTCTCGTGCTGGTCGGCGGACGTGATCACAGTGCACATGATCAATGCGGTCCGATCGCGCCGGCTGGCTTCGAGACAGCGACGGGCCCAGATCTTTTCCGCCATTGTCACTCCGGTGGAGCGTGCGTTCTACCGACAGGCGAGGGCGCGCCAGGCGATTGTGATGTCCCGTCGCCTCGGTGCTGAACTCTGCGGGGAGTATGGGTGGAATCGGCCCGTTTCCGTGATTCCGCATGGCACCGACACTGAAATGTTCCGTCCCGCCCTGGACCCGGCGGAGCGCAGCACCCTGCGCGGCCGCCTGGGCGTGGCGGGTGAGGCACCCGTCTGGTTGTTTGTGGGAGAAGCGGTGAAGGGGCTGAAGGAAACCATCGCGGAACTCCCGGCGTTCCGGGGCTCTCGACTGCTGGTGGTGTCCCGCTCCGATCCCGCGCCCTACCGCGCACAAGCCGCGGCGCTGGGGATTGCCGATCGGGTGGTGTTCTCCGGGTTTACGCCCCACCCGGAAGAGGCGTATCGCGTGGCGGATGTTTTCGTTTATCCCAGCCCGTACGAACCTTTTGGAATGGTCGTGACCGAAGCCATGGCCAGTGGTCTCGCCTGTCTCGTTGGCACCGAGGTGGGGGCCGCCGAGTTGATGACTCACGGCCGCGACGGACTCCTGTTCAATCCCGCCGAGGCCGGGGCTCTGCGTGCCGGCCTGGAACAACTGTTTTCCACTCCCGATGCGATTCGTCGCGTTGGGATTGCGGCGCGCGCGACGATCGCCCAACATGACTGGAACGCCTGCGCGGAGGCGACGTGGCAGGTGTACCAGCGCGGTCGCTGAACCGAGCGGTTCCGATGGAAGGATTGTCGGGCGGCGAATCGGAAACGTGGTGGCCTGGGTACGGGGTGGTCCGTGAGTGAGATCCGATGAATTCCAATCCAACTGGCGGCAGGACGCGGGTGCTTTTTTTGGTGGAGGGGCACACGGACATCCGCTTTGTCACCGGGTTGGCGTCGGTTTGTGATCTGACCCTGGTGGTTCCGGCGCGTCCCTTTCGTTCCAGTGGTCTGGACAACCGGATCCGCGAGGCCGGGGTGTCGATTCCCATTCACGAGATTTCCGGAGGTCGGGTGTCGTTTCAGGCCCGCTCGCTGTTGTGGCTGTTCCAGAACGCGCGGCAGTTCGATGTCATCCTCACCCAGGAACTCCTGCGTGGGACATTAAATGCCAACATGGCATCGCTGGTTCGGCATGTTCCGGTGGTGGCCAGCATTCTGGTTCCTGCCACCGAGTATTTCCGGTGCCGTCGCGAGCGAAGGCAGGTCGGATGGTTCACCGCCTTCTGCGGAGAATTGGTAATCCGCATGCTCCTGACGGTGAACGGTAGGGTGGTGGCACGTTGCGCCGCCTGGGGACCGTATCTGCAGTCGATCGCCCGCAAGTACAGCGACCACGTGGTGGCCGGTCACTATTACGGGGTGGATACCCAGGCATTTCGTCCCGCCACGCCGGCGGAACGCCTCGAATTGCGCCGCCGTCACCAGCTTCCCGAGGACAAGTTTCTGGTGCTCTTTCCGAGCCGGATCAGCCACGAGAAGGATCCGGAATCGGCTCTTCTGGCGGTCGCCCTGCTGCGACGTCTTGGCGTGGACGCGGTCATCCTGAATCTTGGCGGCGGCTACGAAGCCTTTCTCAGAATGGCCGCCGAAATGGGCCTGCCGCAAAGCAACGAGTGGGTATTGGGCCGGCCGGCGATGCATCCCATGCGCGAGCTCGCCGATTACTTCCGCGCGGCAGACGTCATCTGTCAGTCCTCGCTGGAGGAGGGGCTCTCCCTTGCCACGCTGGAAGGAATGGCTTGCGGCGTGCCGGTGGTGGCAAGCGATGTGGGTGG
>JANXMD010000204.1 GCA_025354845.1 Verrucomicrobiota bacterium
ACGCCGATGAGGTTGACGGCGATCTGGCCGCGAACGGCGTCGCTGAGCGAGGCGTCCTGGAGCTGGGCTTCAGCGCGTTCCACAGCGGGCTTCACGGCGTCTCCGAGCTTGTGTTCGGTGTCCCAGCGGACCACGAGCGGCAACACCGAGCCGGCCGTGCGGGGATTTGCCAGCAGGGTGGCAATGGGCTTGGAGACCGCGTCGTTCCAGACGGGATTTCGCTCCAGCTTGTACGCCGCGGTGTAGGCGTCCAGCGCGGCCTGTTTCAGGCCATCCGCCGAGGCGGGACCCTTGGCGAGCGCCTGGAGGAACTCGGCGTGGATGGCGCGCGAAGGGTTGGCGGCCACCAGGCGGGCCAGATGAGGAACGTAACCGGCCTGGAAGGCGGGATCGCTGCTGCGGAGCGTCTTCTCGAGCACGCCCACGGGATTGGGCGACGCAGCGCCCACGGCGGCCGATTCCTTCCACTGGTTTTTCAGCTGGGGCCAAAGATCGGAGAGCACCTGCTCGTTGCCGGCAGTTGAGTTCTCGGAGCCCATCGCCATGAGGGCCTGGATCTGCACGCGCTCATCGGAGTCCTTGGCGAGTTCGCGGATTCGGGCTTCCACCTGGCGATTGGGGAGTGCGCGGCGCTCGGCCACCAGACGGGCGCCGTTCTTGCGCACGGCGGCGTCCGAATCGGCCATCGCGGTGAGGAGCACCTCGGGGCTGAGCTGACGGTAGTGATCCAACACGTACAGCGCCTGGATGCGGCCGTAGCGATTGGGGCTGGATTTCAGCATGGTGGCCAACTGGTTGGTGATGCCTTGGGGCTGCGTCTCCAGCAGCAGACGGTTCGCGGTGCCGCGGACCCAGCCGTTCGGATGCTCCAGTGCGGTGACCAGGGCGGCGGGATCGGTGGCGTCGAGCTTCCAGGCGGGCAGCGGGTGGGCTTCCTTGTGCTGAATGCGCCAGAGGCGGGTGAAGTGATGGTCGCGATCCGGGCGGGTCGAGGCATTGCGGGCTCCATGGGCGGGGCCTCGAGTGTCGTTGTGCACGGCAATCTGGTTGTAGAAGTCGACCACATACAGGGCGCCATCGGGACCGACGCGGCTGTGGATCGGGCGGAACCAATAGTCGGTACTCGAGAAGAATTCCGTTTCTTTGCGGCTCTCTTCCTTCCGGCCTTGGAAGGTCACGCCTTTCGGATCGAGGAACTCATGGTGGAAGAGGTGGGTGGTGGCCTCGCTCATGAAGAACGAGTAGCGATCCTCGGGTGCCCACTTGGCGGGCCAGGCGCCGCCGTCATAGATGGTCGCACCGGCCGCAGCGGTCCATGCGCCGACCCAGTCGATCTGCACGTAGGGCTGGCGGGTTTCTTTGAACGGGGGATAGATCTTATTTTCCTCGATCACGTTCAGATAGGCGCGATGGCCCCCGACGCTGCCGCGGGCGAGGAAGCGCTCGGGCAGGACCACGTGGCAAATCGGCTCGCCGCAGGTGGCAGTGGTGAAGACGATTTCGCCGTCAGGCGCGACTTCGCAGCCCCAGGTGTTGCAGCCGCCAGCGGCGACTTGTTCCAAAAACGAGCCGTCGGGACGAAAGCGGAACACCCCTGCTGCGATATCGCCGAAGTCACGCTTGCCGTCGCCCGACTTCAGGTGGCCGCGGGTGTAGCCCACGGTGCCGTACACGAAGCCGTCGGGACCCCAGCGCAGGTTGTTGACCACCGCGTGGGTGTCGAAGGTGCCCCAGCCAGTGTAGAGGACCTCAATCTTGTCGGCCTTGCCGTCGCCGTCGGTGTCGCGAATCCAAAGAATGTCGGGCGCTTGCGAGACGATCACGCCGTCCTTGTAGAACACCAGCGAGGTGGGTAGCTCGAGGCCGTCGGCGAAGACCTCTTTGTGGTCCATGATGCCGTCGCCATTGGTGTCGGTCAGGATGGAAATGCGGTCCTTGGGTTTGCGGACCTCCTTGCTGCCGACGGGGAACTGGGCTGGGTTTTGGGCGCGATTCCAGTAGGCCTTGAAGTCGTTCTTGTTCACGTCGCGACCACCGGGGTACTCGGGGGTTTCAACCACCCACAGGCGGCCCTTGGTATCCCAGTCCAACGACATGATCTTCTCCGCGACCTTTTCGTCGGCGGCGAGGGTGACGTTGAACTCCGGGTGCAGATTGAAGTTTTTCGCCGCTTTTTCCGCGGGAATCGGCCCGCCTTCGGGATAGGTGAGCGAGGCCAGTTCCGCAGGATTGCAAAACTCGTCGGCGTTGGAGCGCTTGCCGGCCCACGCGATGCCGCGGAGCAGGATGGCTCGGTAGTGCGGCGTTTCGAACGACGTGTACTCGTGGCCGGGAAGGCTCACGAAGGCGCGGTAGGGCTGCGTGCCGCCTTCCCAGGTCTTTTCGTAGGTCCAGAGCTGCGGCCAAATGTTGAAGACGTCTACGAAGCTGGTGGCCAGCACGTGCACGTCGGGCGACATGTCGAGTTGGTTGTAGACCTCGTCCTTCCAGTCGAAGTTCGAAATGCCCCGGGTGATGGGGTGGTCGTTGTCGACGAAGTACACGCCGACCTCGCCCTCGTGCCACTGGGTCTTCTTCTCGCCGTCCCAGCGCCAGGACCCACCCTGTACCTTCTTGGCCCAGGCGTGCTCGTCGCCGGCGACCACGCCGTCGTGGATCACCACCAAGCCGCCGCCGCGCTTGAGGAAGGCTTCGAAGCGGGTGCGGTCCTCACCCACGATCTTCATGCCGTCCGCAGCGAAGACGACGAGAACATCGGTGTTCTCCAACTGCGGGGCGGTCGGGAACTGCATCGCGCCGTCGACTTGCATTCCGCGCTCGGTGAGGAGTTTGGTGTACTCGCCGAGAAAACGCGGGTGGTCGTGTTGGTTTGGGCCGTGGGTCTTGACCCCGGCTCGGATGAAGACCCGGAGCGGTGCTGCCCAGCCGGAAAGCGGCAGGACGAGGAAAAGCGTGGTGAGACACGCGACAAAGAGACGGCGCAGGCGAGGACTCATAGGATTTGCAGGTAACCCCAGTTTAATCCGGGCCGTTCGGACGTCCATGAGTTTGATCAACCGCGGATTGCACAAATACCAGTTCCAGATCCACGCTCGGGCATGCCTCGCCTTCGGATCCCCTGGGCCCTGACACCAGTTCTTTGCACGCTGTTGCTCGTCTCGTGCCGGTCGACCTCGGGGGTTAATACGTTCCGAGGCACCCATCCCATTCCTGGGACGGGGTGGGAAACGAATCGGTTGTCGGCGGTGGATGCGGCGGTGCTGGCCGCCATCTCCAGCAACCGAACTCCGGGCGCCGTTCTGTGGATGGAGCATCGCCAGCAAATCCACGCCGTTGCCTTTGGGAATCGCGCCGTGGTGCCGGCGGTCGAAGCCATGACCGTGGACACGGTGTTCGACGCCGCCTCGTTGACCAAGGTGCTCGCCACCACGCCGGCGATCATGAAGCTGGTGGAACAAGGCCGGGTGGATCCGGCCCGCTCCGTGTCGGCCTACATTCCTGAGTTTGCTGGCGGCGGACGTGAGGGAATTACGGTCGGGCATCTGTTGACCCACACCTCTGGATTGCCTCCGGGCCTGTCTCGTGGCGAGCCGTGGGTTGGCTACGATGCCGCGATTCAACGGGCTTGTCGGGAAGCGCTGGTGGAAACGCCGGGCTCCAAGTTCCGCTACAGCGACATCAATTTCATCCTGCTCGGCGAGGTGGTGCATCGTGCGAGCGGACTCCGGTTGGATCAGTTCTGCGCGAAGGAGATCTATGGACCGTTGGGCATGAGGGATACTCGTTTCTTGCCGCTGCCGCCGGGTGCGACCACCGCTCCCGACGGCGTGGATCTCGGTCGCATCGCGCCGACCGAGAAGCTAGCCACCGGGGTGTTGCGAGGTGTGGTTCACGATCCGACTTCGCGTCGCATGGGTGGCGTGGCGGGGCATGCAGGCTTGTTCCTCACGGCCTCGGATCTGGCCCGGTTCTGCAGGATGATGCTCAACGAGGGGACGCTCGATGGACACCGGGTATTCCGGCCCGAAACGGTTCGGGCAATGGTTGCGGTGCACTCGCCGCCGGGATTGCCTCGGCGGGGTTGGGGCTGGGATATTGATTCACCCTACGCCGGCCCCCGCGGAAACCGCTTTCCGATCGGCAGCTACGGCCATAGCGGATGGACCGGCACCAGTGTTTGGATCGATCCTTTTTCCCAGACCTTCGTGATCTTGCTGTCGAATCGGAATCATCCCACCGAGGACGGCAACGTGATCGCGTTGCGTCGCCAAGTCGGGACACTCGCCGCCGAGGCCTTGGAGGGGTTCGACTTTGACCACGTGCCCGGTGCGCTGGCGCCCGAGCCAGCGGTCCGATGAACGGATCAGCTCAATGGCTCCCACACCTCGCCCCGGTGCTGAGCGTTGGGGAATAGGTCGGGTTGAATCATCTCCGCCAGGGCTTCCAGGGACTCTACGAGGCGTGGACCGGGCCGATTGAAGTACGCGCTGGCGTCGGCGAGGTACACCCGACCCGTCTTCACCGAGCGGAGGCGCGACCACAGCTCCTGTGATTTCAATCGTGTCGCCTCAGTACGGACGCGTTCGAGGTCGAAGCCACAGGGAATCAGCACCAGCGCGGCGGGATCCTGGAGTGCGAGGTTCTCCCAGGTGATCCAATCGGAATGCATTCCGGGTACCCCGAAGACCGGATGTCCG